>WGEM01000418.1 GCA_015492755.1 Gemmatimonadota bacterium
GATCTCTGCGATACGTACCACGGTGAGCCCCGGGGTGATGAAGAAGAATCCAGCTCGGGAGCCTGTCCGAGTAAGAGAGCGGGCCGCGTTGGGCGTGTCACGGCCGCGAATCCTAGGCGGCGCGACGACGGCGTAGCCCGAGCTACGTCGAGGAGCGCCAACGACGGAGGCGGGGCCGTGCCACCCCAACCCACGACCTCCTACGTGGTTTTACTGCTCGTAGGCGGGCACATGGTGGGTGCGCGGCCCGCTCTCTTACTCGGACAGGCTCCCGAGCTGGATTCTTCTTCATCACCCCGGGGCTCACCGTGGTACGTATCGCAGAGATCGAGGCCGGGACCATCGCCGAAGCGCTCAACCTGGAGATCGGCACGCGCGTCGTGCGGATCAACGGGGAGCGTGTGCGTGACGGCATCGATCTCACCTTCCTGCTGGCGGACACCGAGCTGGAGATCGAGGCGGTGACGCTGGCGGGGGAGCCCGTCGTCTATGAGATCGAACGGGATCCCGGCGAGCCGTTGGGCATCGTGCCGGAGCCCGATACGATCCGCGAATGCGCCAACAAGTGCGTCTTCTGTTTCATCGACGGAAACCCGGAAGGGGCTCGCCGCACCCTCTGGCTCCGGGACGACGACTTCCGCCTCTCGTTCACCTACGGGAGTTACGTGACGCTCACGAACCTGGGCCCCAAGGGACTCCAGCGACTGGTGGATCAGCGGATCTCCCCCCTCTACGTGAGCGTGCACGCCACCGAGCCGGAGGTGCGGGAGCGCCTCCTGGTGAACCGCCGCGCCGGGCTCATCATGGACCAGCTCCGCTTCCTGCTGGACGGGGGGCTGGAGGTGCATACCCAGGTGGTGCTCTGTCCCGGCTGGAACGACGGCACGCACCTGGACCGCACCATCGACGACCTGTGGGGCCTCGGCCACCAGGTGCGCTCGCTCTCGGTGGTGCCGGTGGGACTCACCCGCTACAACCTGGGGCGTCCGGTACGCTTGCTGGAGGAGGACGAGGCGCGGGCGGCCATCCGGCAGGTGGACCGCGCGCGCCAGCGGGCGCTGGAGGAGCGAGGCTACGGATGGTGTTACGCCGCCGACGAGATGTACCTCATCGCCGGCCGGCCCATCCCCGACGCTTCCTACTACGATGACGGGGCGCTCTACGAGAACGGCGTCGGCGCAGTGCGCCGCTTCGTGGACGGCTTCGACGAGGGACTCTCGCGGGTGCCGCGCATGGACGGCGCGCGGCTCCGCCTGGTGACGGGCCGCTCCATGGCGCCCTTCCTGACGGAGCGCGCACCGCGGCTGGGCGAGCGCACGGGCGCCCAGGTGGATGTGGTGGTGGTGCGGAACGAGTACTTCGGACCCACCGTGACGGTGGCGGGACTTCTGGGAGGGAGGGACATCCTGGGCGCGCTGGGTGAAGGGAGGGACGGCGATGTGGTGCTCCTCCCTGCCGAAGCGCTCAATGCCGACGGCGTGTTCATCGACGACCTCCCCCTGGCGGAGCTTGAGCGGGCGCTGGCGCCCGCCCGGGTCCTGGCGGGCACGGAGGTGACGGAGGCGCTCCGGGCGCACGCCCCCGAGGCGGCATGACCGAGAGGCTGCCGGTGGTGGCCGTCGTGGGGCGGCCCAACGTGGGAAAATCCACCTTCTTCAACCGCGTGGTGGGCCGGCGGGTGGCCATCGTGGACGACCGCCCCGGCGTCACCCGCGACCGGAACTTCGCCCGGGCCGACTGGGCCGGTCGCCACTTCCTCATCGTGGATACCGGCGGGATCGTGGAAGCGAGTGACGACTCCATGGATCGCGCCATCCGCGAGCAGGCGCTCCTGGCGGTCCGGGAGGCGGACGTCATCGTGCTCCTGGTGGATGCCCGGGAAGGGGTCCATCCGCTGGACGAGCGCATCGCCGATGAGCTTCGCAGCTCGGGGCGCCCGGTGCTGGTGGTGGCGAACAAGGTGGACAACCTCCCCGACGATCCCGCCTATCAGGAGTTCTGGGCGCTGGGGATGGGGGAGCCGCTCCCGGTGAGCGCCATCTCCGGGAAGGGCTCCGGAGACGTGCTGGACCGGGTGGTGGCGCTCCTGCCGGAGGCCGGGGAGGATCCCCACCCGGAGGACGCCGTGCGTGTGGCGGTGGTGGGGAAGCCGAACGTGGGGAAGTCCAGTCTGGTGAACCGCCTGCTGGGTGAGGAGCGGGTGGTGGTCTCCGATGTGGCCGGGACCACGCGCGACCCCGTGGACACGCCGCTGCGCTACCACGGGCGGACGCTGGTCTTCGTGGATACCGCGGGGCTCCGCCGTCAGTCGCGCATCAAGGACTCCATCGAATACTACTCCACGATTCGCACCGAGCGGGTGGTCCACGAGGCCGACGTATGTGTCGTGGTGGTGGACGCCAGCGCGGAGGAGCTGCACGCGCAGGACATCCGGGTCCTTCGCTCGGCGTGGGACGCCGGGAAGGGCGTGATCCTCCTGGCGAACAAGTGGGACCTGGTGGAGAAGGACACCATGACGGTGCCGGAATGGGAGAAGCGCGTGCGGGAACGGATCCCCTTCCTTCAGTGGGTGCCCATGGTGTTCGTGTCGGCCCTCACGGGTCAGCGGGTCCGCAAGGTGCTGGACCTGATCCTGGAGGTGGACGCCCAGCGGCGGCGCCGCATCGAAACCCATGAGGTGAACGAGGTCCTGGAGGCGCTCCTGCGTCGCCAGCCCCCGCCGCTGCACCGGGGGCGGCGGGTCCGTGTGAAGTACGGGACGCAGGTGGCGGTGGCGCCGCCCACCTTCGCGCTGTTCACCAACTTCCCGAAGGCGCTTCCCGAACACTACATTCGCTACCTCCACAACGGGTTCCGTGAGGCCTGGACCTTCATGGGGACCCCCCTTCGAATCCGACTCCGGAGCGGTCGCGACGCGTGACCTACGCACTCCTCCTCCTGGCGTACCTTCTGGGTGCGGTACCCACCAGCTATCTGGTGGGGAAGCTCGTCCACGGCGTGGACCTCCGGGAGCACGGGTCGGGGAATCTTGGAGCCACCAACACCTTCCGGGTTCTGGGGTGGAAGTCGGCGTTGCCGGTGGTGGTGGTAGACGTCCTGAAGGGCTTCATTCCCGTACGGTATTTCGCCGAGCTGGCCGGAGCGGACTTCGGTTGGGCGCTGGCCTTCGGCGCGGCGGCCATCGTGGGGCACATCTTCTCCATCTGGGTGGGGTTCAGGGGAGGGA
>WGEM01000419.1 GCA_015492755.1 Gemmatimonadota bacterium
GCGTAGCAGCGCTACGGCGAGGAGGAGCGACGATGGATCAACCGCGAACCCACCACGTGCCCATCCACCTGCAGGACCATGACATCGAAGATTGTGGGTTGGGCGTGGCACCGCTCCGCGCCGCCGGTGGCATCCGGAGCCGCCCGGGCCGGGGCCGGTCCTTGCCTGGCGGGGTGTCTGCGGCGGAGGTTGCACACATGGAGATGCGTCCCGCTCGACGGCACGTTCCGGCATTCGTGTCGGTGCTGGTCTGCGCTGGCGCTGGCGGACTTGCCGGGCAAGCCGCGGACCCGGCCGGGCCCGCCACCGCGCCCGTCACCGACACCCTCCAGCCGGCCGCCGCGCCGCTCACCCTCGCTCCGTGGGCCGAGGAGGTGTGGATGGCGATCCTCGACCGGGACGGCCGTTACGATGGCCGCCTCAGCGATCAGGGTGTCTTCCAGCGCTTCAACCGGCGGAAGGACTACGAGTACGCGCTGGACGTCCGCTCGGGGATCGCCGACCGGGAGGGGGACGCCATCTGGCTCCACGCCGTCCGCGGCGTACGGATCCGCGGAGCGTCCATCAGTCCGACGCAGATCCTGAACCGCGTGGACTGGAAGGATGAGCGGCCCATCGCCGGGAACGTGGCGCTCCGGGTCCGATACCGGCGGGACCGCTCCCTGGAGGCCAGCCGTGACTACCCGTGGGTGGGCGTGGCGTGGCGCCCGGGTACGGGGAAGGGTTGGGTCCTGCACGGGGGTGTGGGCATTCACTTCTTCAAGCCATCCGCCGACGTGGAGGTGGGCCTCGCCCGGAGCTGGCGCGACGGTCGCGACGGTCGCTGGCGAGCCGAGCTGGCGGTGGCGGGGCTGGATCTGTTCAACGACGTGATCTATAACGCCATCGGGGTGGAGGAATCCGAAGTCGACGTCCTCCAGGACTATCGGTCCCGTCCGGTGGCGGTGCGCGCCACGGTGCGCCGCGCGGGCAGGACCTGGAGCGGGGAGGTGCACGTCGGTGGAAGTACGAGCGCGGAGGTGGACGTCCGCTTCCCCGGAGGCGAGGAGCGCCCGTTCCTGCAGCGGGAACGCGTGTGGTTCGCCGGCGCGGTGGTGGGGGCGAGGCCTGCGGCCACACTGCGCCTCTCCCTCCACGGCGCGGTGGCCCGCGCGCGCACGGATCGAACCTACGCCGACGACGCCTCCGGGAGCTTCGAGCTGCGGGAGGAGACCCGCCGCCTGGGCACTGCGGCGACCCTCCGCCTCAGCACCGCGTGGGACGTGGACGCGATGGCGGAACGCGTCTGGCGCCCCGAGTCTCGCCACCGGATCCGTGCCGCACCGCTCCGCCATGACGACCGCGAGGACTACGTGGAACTGGCCGTGGTCCGGCGTCCTCTCCGGGGATGGGCGCTCCGCGCGGCGCTCCAGATCTACGACCGGGACACGACCTTCGACACCTGGTGGCTCCGGGGCGCGCATCAGCGCCTCAACACCGAGTTCGGATACCGTTTCGCCTCGGGATTCCGCGTCACCGCCGGAGTGCGGTGGGACCTGGACGACTTCGCCGCCCGTCCCTTCGACGGCGCGCACCTCAGGATCATGACGGTCTGGTGAGGCACGGGCGCTCCGGAGCCCCTTCCGCCACGGACGAGGGTCACCGACGGGGGCGACGCTCCCGCCACGCCAGCACCCGCTGGACGCGGGGACGCACCCGCCGCTGAAGGAGCGCCGGATAGAGGTGCAGCACGACGCCCACCCCCACGAGGAGCGCGGCGCCCCGGACATGCCCACCGACGGCGACACCCAGGGCCAGCGCACAGACCACTCCGAATCCCAGGAGATGGGCCCATTCGGCGGCGCGTGAGGCCTCTTCGTACCGTCTGAGCTCTTCACCCCGCAGGCCCAGCGGCATGCGTCTCACGTGGCGCTCCCACCCCGAGCGTCGCAGGATCCGGCCGTATGCGTCCACGCCCGCGGCGCGCCAGATCCGGCCCCCTTGCTCCCACGCCGCAGGCCGGAACCAGCGCCCGGTGAGGGTCGGCCGGAGCAGACGGTGGAGGAGCACCGTCCACGCCATCACCGCCACGTTGGCGGCGAGGGAGAACGCCATCGAGTCGAGCCCGACGTCGCGGGCCCAGATCGCCAGCACGGCGCCCAGCGCCGCCGTGGCCCCCACAGCCCCCGCGGCCCTCACGACCCGGCCTGCCACCTTCGGGGATCCGCCGATGCGCCCTCCGCCCACCTCAGTCCTCCGCCCGCTCGCCGGGGGGTGCCATGAGGACCAGGCGGGGGTGGAAGACCGCAAGCGGCTCCACCAGGTCGCGTTGCAGCTCCAGCACCTCCCGGATGTCCTTGTAGGCCTGCGGTGCCTCGTCCATGTCGCCCTGCATGAGCTCGATGCCGCGCTCCGCCAGCCACCGGTCCCGCTCCGCCTTGGGGATGGTGCTCTTCGCCTGACGCCGGCTCATGGTGCGGCCCGCGCCGTGGCTGGCGCTGTGGAGCGCCTCGGCGCTGCCCTTGCCGCGCACGATGAAGGAATCGTGACCCTGGGAGCCGGGGATGATCCCGATGACGCCCTCGCCGGCGGGGGTGGCGCCCTTGCGGTGCACGTACACGGTACGCCCGTCGGGAAGCGTCTCCTCCCACGCGAAGTTGTGGTGGTTGTCGAACTCCGCCAACGCCTGGAGGCCCAGGTGGCGGCGAAAGTGCCGGTGAAGCACCTCGTGGTTCGCCCGGGCGTAGCGGCCCATGAGGTTCATGGCCCGCCAGTACTCCCGCCCGGCGTCGCTCTCCAGCGGGAGCCACGCCAGATGCCGGAGCTCACGGGGCAGGGGCGTGCGGCGCTGCGCCAGCCGGGAGTAATGATGCGCGATCTGCGCCCCCGCACCGCGGCTCCCGCTATGGCTCATCACCGCCAGGTACCGGCGCCCGGGCTCCAGACCCAAGGCGCGGGCGGCATCGTCGTTCTCGGGCTCCAGCACACCCACGTCCACGAAGTGGTTGCCGCTGCCGGAGGTCCCCAGCTGCGCCCAGGCCTTGTCTCGAAGGCGGGCCACCGGCTTCGACACACGCCAGTCCTCGTCCTCCATGACGGGGTGGTCCCGGCGTCTCCTCCCCTCGAAGGCGGCGCCCAGGCCGAAGCGGGTCTCCTCCCGGAGCGCCCGCTTCAGGCGCTCCCGCCCCGAAGCCGTCTCCAGCAGCGCGAGGTCCTCCGGAGGGAAGATGGACATGTGCATGCGGCACGCGATGTCGACGCCCACCATGAAGGGCGCCACCGCTCCCTCGAGCGCCACCACGCCCCCGATGGGGATGCCGTAGCCCACGTGGGCATCCGGCATGAGCGCCCCCGCCACGGTGACGGGAAGGCGCATGGCGTTCTCCATCTGGCGGATGGCCTCGGGGTCGATGAGTTCGCGCCCCCACACGGGCGCCGTGCGGGGCTCGTCGCGCACCTCCACCACCTCGCCCTCCGCGGCGAGATCCCGACGGCGGGCCCGCCCCCGGCGGCCCGCCTTCCGTTTCTTCCGTCGTTTCCGTCCCATGACGTCCCGTTGTACCCCGCCGGGGTCCGCCCGGCCAACCCTTTCCACCCCCGCCGGCGTCCCATGGATGAACACGGAGAGGCCGGCGGGGGTGGAAAGGGTTGGCCGGGCGGACC
>WGEM01000420.1 GCA_015492755.1 Gemmatimonadota bacterium
ACGCTCATGTGCCTCGTGGCGGCCCCCGAGGGCGTGCAGCGCGTGGCCGAGGCGCATCCCGACGTGCGGGTGTACGCCGCCGCGCTGGACCGGCAGCTCAACGAGGGGCATCCTGGTTCTTCAGCGACCTGTTAGGTGCCGAAGAGGCGATCCCCTGCGTCGCCCAGGCCGGGAAGGATGTAGCCCACCTCGTTGAGCTGCCGGTCCAGCGCGGCGGCGTACACCCGCACGTCGGGATGCGCCTCGGCCACGCGCTGCACGCCCTCGGGGGCCGCCACGAGGCACATGAGCGTGACCCTCCGTGCGCCGCGTTCCTTCAACCCGGCGATGGCTGCAGCGGCGGAGCCCCCGGTGGCCAGCATGGGATCCACCACCAGGAAGCGGCGCTGCTCCGGCGCGGGCGGGACCTTGAAGTAATACTGCACCGGCTGGAGCGACGACTCGTCGCGCGCCAGCCCCACGTGCCCCACCCGGGCGCTGGGAATGAGCCGCAGCACGCCATCCACCATCCCCAGTCCGGCACGGAGCACCGGGACCACCACCAGCTTCTTCCCGGCGATGCGCGTGCCCCGCGTGGCCTCCAGAGGGGTGTGCACCTCCACGGGCTCCTCCTCCAGGTCGCGCGTTACCTCGTACGCCATGAGCGTGGCGATCTCGTCCACCAGCTCCCGGAAGAGCTTCTTCGGTGTGTCCCGGGACCGCGCCAGCGTCAGCTTATGACGGATGAGGGGGTGGTCCACCACCGTGAGATTCGGAAACTCGTGCTCGCTCATCGTTTGATCCGCTCCCCGCGGTCCTCCGTACGGAAGATCCACGCGCCGAGGCGTCCCGGACGGATGCGTCCGCTCCGGTCGCCGTACTCGTGATCGCCCACTGAGCCCTCCTCCACGCCGGGGCGGGTCTCCAGCTCGGCGATGAAGGCGGCCAGGCGGTCGCGCCACCGCGACCAGTTCTCCGGGCGGAGATCCACCCACCCGCGCTCCACCAGGCGCTGATCGCGCAGCGTCAGTCCTTCGTGCGGGTCCGGCTGCACCCAGACCGTGGGCCCGCGCATGAGCGCCTCGCCGTCCGCGGTGAGGATGGGAATGCCCACCGACAGGATCCTCCGGCGCAGGTCGGCGTCCGCCTCCAGCAGCTCCCGCGCCCGCCGCGCCGTGGTCTCCGGGTCCAGCCCGGCGGCCGCGTCGAGGGTCCCGTAGAGGCGAGCCAGGATCTCGGCCTCGAAGAGCAGCTTCGTGAGCCTTGGCGGACCCAGCATCTCGAAGGCCACGGAGCGGAGACCCGTCTCCTCCTCCAGCTCCTCCATGTGGCCCAGCGCCGCGCTTCGCAGCACCCCGGCCCGGTACGTGGGCCCCATGGTGGCGGCGTCCAGCGCGGTGACCACATCCCGGCCCGTGGGGTGGGAAAGAATCTCCCGCACCACGTTCTCGGCGATCTCTTCCGGCGTGACGAACTCCATGAGCCCCAGCGCCGTGAGCGCCTCGAACTCGGAGAGGCTGAAGAGCCCGTTCTCGCCGGCGTCCAGGTAGACGCCCTGGAGGGGCTCGCCGCAGTCCACGTACGCATCCGACACCTGAGGGCCGAAGGCCTCCGCCAGCGGCACCGGGCGGGTGGCGTCCACCAGGGGGATGGTCCGGCCGCCGCGCCGCACCGGACCCGCGCCGATGCGCTTCCAGGAGATGGCGGCGGTGGGCTTGACCTCCTTCACCGCCGGCGCCCCGGGGGTGCGCGCCATGAGGTACAGGAAGAGGGTCTGGGCGCCGGCGATCCCCGCCTTGGCCAGGAGGACCCGGGAGGGACGCTCCTCGGAGTGCGTGAAGGGAATGTTGAGCCCCATCCCGCCGGTGCCCGACGTGCCCACCTTCACGAAGACCTCGGTGCCAGCGCGGCGCATCCCCTCCAGGGCGATCTGCGTGTGCCGGATGAGCTGCGGGAGGTACATGGTGGCCAGGTGGGCGTCCACGTCTTCGCGCCGCACCGACCCCTCCTCCGCCACCGCCCGCAGTTTGGCCGCCGAGGCGAACACGTTCTGGTAGGCCAGCGCCCCCGCCGTATTCACGCAGTCCACGATGATCTGAGGCGCGGTCTCCACCAGAAGGCGTCCCAGCGTGGACCGCTGGAAGACCTCGGGCGTGAGCTCGCTGTAGAGGTCGTCCACCACCTGACGGCACGCCTCGGGGTCGGCGAGGATCTCCGCACGCGGCCGGTCCTTCAGGTGATGGGGCACGAAGAGATCGCCCCACGCGGCCTCGAAGCGGACGTCCTCGGCACCCGGGAGCGAGGAGAGCTCCGCCACTGCGCCCTCGGCCTCCTCCTGCCGGAGCGACGCGATGACGATGCGCCCCGGCCGGTCTTTCAGAGCCCGTCGCGCCACCGCCGTGCCCACCAGGCCGGCGCCGCCCAGGATCAGTACGGTCTTGTCTCTCAGGTCCATGGTTTCGTATGGGATTCGTGTGTCATTCCCGCGGCGCGTCTCAGCGCCGCGATCTCCATGGGGGCCAGCTCACGGCAGGCCCCCTCGGGCAGGTCACCGAGCTCCAGCGGCCCGTACCGCACGCGCACCAGCCGTTCCACCGCTCGTCCTACGGCGCGGATCATCCGGCGGACTTCACGCTTCCGCCCCTCCGCCAGCACCAGGCGGAGGGTGCGTCCGGTGGGATCGCCGGGCTCCAGCGACGCCCGGAGCGCGCGGGCCGGTCCGTCGTGGAGTTCCACCCCCGCGGTGAGCCGGCGGAGGGTATCCGTCTCCGCCGGGCGGTCCATCGTCACCACGTACTCCCGCTCCACGCCCCGGGCCGGGTGCGTCAGCCCGTGGACGGCCTCACCCTCGTTGGTGAGGATGAGGAGTCCTTCCGTATTCCGGTCCAGACGACCCACGTAGCGCAGCGCCCGGTACGCTTCCGGGAGCGCATCGTAGACCGTACGGCCTCCGTGGGGGTCCCTGCGGGTGGTGAGCAGGCCCGCCGGTTTGTGGAACGCCACCCAGAGGGGTTCCGGTATGCGCACCGGTTCGCCGTCCACACGTACCTCGTCCCGGCCGGGCACGACCGTGGTCCCCAGCTCACGCACCACGACGCCGTTCACCGAAACCCTCCCCGATGCGATGAGGCGCTCGGCCTCGCCCTGTCTCTTATACACATCTC
>WGEM01000421.1 GCA_015492755.1 Gemmatimonadota bacterium
CATCGCCACCGTGGAGTGCTCGGCGGGCGAGGCGTACAAGCGCGCGATCCTGGAGGCGGACGAGGACGACATCGTCCTCACCGAGCGCCTCACCGGCGTGCCGGTAGCGGTGATCGAGACGCCGTACGTCCGCAAGCTGGGCACCCGGGCAGGTCCGCTGGCACGATGGATGCTGCGCGGCCGGCGCACGAAACACCTCATGCGCACCATCTACGCACTTCGTTCCGCCTGGACACTCAAGCGCACGCTGTACGCTCCCGGCGGGCGCGGCGAACTCTGGCAGGCGGGCCGCTCCGTGGCCGGCATTCGAGAGATCCTGCCCGCAGGCGAAGTGGTGCGCCGCTTCGCGGCGGCGGCGGCGGCGCGCCACGCACCCATCACCGAGGAGGAATGATGCCCACACGTGCCCCACGTTCCCCCGGAGCCGCCCCGGCCCGCGTCCTTCTGGCCCTCGCGGGCGTCCTCGTCTTCGTCGCCGCCGGGGCCATCCCGCTTCAGGCGCAGGACGACGGTCTGAGGGTCTACATCTCCGCCGACATGGAGGGGGTGACGGGAACGGTGACGTCGGATCAACTGGGTCCCGGCGGCTTCGAGTACCCGCGCTTCCGTGAGATCATGACCCGCGAGGTGCTGGCGGCCATCGAGGCCGCCCGGGAGATGGGGGCGGTGGAGATCCTGGTCTCCGACTCCCACGGCAACGGCGAGAACCTGCTGCTGGAGATGCTCCCGCCCGACATCCAGGTCATCCGCTCCTGGCCCAGGCCGCTCATGATGATGGAGGGGATCGACCAGCGCTTCGACGCCGCCATCTTCATCGGGTACCACGCCAGCACCACGAATCCCCGCGGCGTGCGCGCGCACACCATCTCCAGCGCCAACCTCACGGCCGTGCGCCTCAATGGCGTGGAGATGATGGAAGCCAGCCTCAACGCCGCCATCGCCGGCGACTTCGGCGTGCCCGTGGTCATGATCTCGGGCGACGACGCCACCGTGAAGGAGGCCCGCCGCATCATCGGCGACATGGAAGGCGCGGTGGTGAAGTGGAGTCTGGGGTTCCACTCCGCCCGGACGCTGATGCCGGAAACGGCGTATTCGCTCATCGGGGAGAAGGTGAAGGCCGCGCTGGCGCGCGTGCACGACTTCGAGCCGTATCGGCTGCAGCCTCCGCTGGAGCTGGAGGTCTCCTTCAAGAACTACATGCCCGCCGAGCTCCTGGCGTATCTGCCCATCGTGGACCGGGTGGACGCCCACACCATCCGCTTCGTGGGCAAGGACATGACGGAGATCAGCAGGTTCATCCAGTTCGTCACGCGGTACGCGCCGAACATCACGCCCTGAGGAGGCTACTCCACGCCCCTCACGCCGCTCCGTCGCTCCATGAGCACGGTGTCCCGCCACCGGCCGTCGTGGAAGCGGCCGATGCGTTCCAGCGTACCCACCAAGTGGCGTGCCCATACCCCGGCCGCAGGCGTTCTCCGCCACGTGGAGCATCACCTCGCACACGCCAGGGGGTTGGGGGTGGATCTGGACGCTCACCGCATCCCCGCCAGCTTGACGGAGACCTCACCTCCGCGCCAGGGTCCGTCGGTTCACGCATCCACCCACGAACCGGATGGCACGATGGCTCCACTGGGCCCGGCCGGCACACCGGCCCCGCTCCGCCACAGGACGTACGTGGTCATCTTCAGGCACGACACACCCGGAGAAAAGCGCTTCGACGTGGCCCTCATCGCGGCGATCCTGGTGCTGGGCTGCGCCATCATCGCGGTGCCCACAGGGATCGTCACCGCGGAGATCACGGCGGCCCGCACCCCGCCCCGGGACGCCGACCGGCCCTGTCCCTCCTGCGGGGCCGTGGGGCACGAGCGGGACGCACGCTTCTGCCGCAGATGCGCAAGTCCGCTGTAGGAGCCTGTCCGGGAAGGGGCGCGGGCCGCGTTGGGCGTGCCACCTTCGCGGTCCTGCTGGCGGCCCAGATGGCCCTCTCCGGCTGTTTCCTGGCGGGGCCGGCGGTTCCCGGCGGCCGCGGCCACTGCCCGCCCACACGCGGGCAGCAGATGGTGGATCTCATCAACGACCTGCGGGCGCGCGAGGGCCTCCCGCCGCTCCGGGTGGACCGGCGCCTGGTGGCCGCGGCGCAGGAGCACGCCGAAGACATGGCGGCGCACGGGTTCGTGGGGCACGACGGGTCGGACGGAAGTCTGCCGGCCTTCCGCGTGGACCGGACGCGCTACCCCTGGATCCTCATTCTGGAGAACACCGCCGGCGGTCACGCCACCGCCTCGGCCACCTTCGCGGCGTGGCAGGCCTCCGAAACGCACCGCCGCAACCACCTGGACCCCGACGTGCGGCACGTGGGCATCGGGTACGCGGAGAACGGAGCCACGTCGCTGCGCAGCTACTGGGTGGCCGTCTTCGCTGCGTCCCCGGAAGCGCCCCTCACGCCTCCCGGCGGGTGTCATCCGTAGGAGCCCCGCCGTGGCCCAGGCGCGGGTAGATCCAGGCCAGCCACACCGCCGCCACCGCACCGCCCGCCAGGATCACCACCAGGAGCCGGAGGAAGAGCTCGGGAAGCACCAGGAGGCGCGCCACGAAGACCGCACCGGCGTACACCACCACCGCGCCCAGGCCGTAAGAGAGGAGCACGATGAGCGCGCGGCGCACCCCTCCCTTCACCACTCCACCCCCGTGAGGAAGCTCGCCACGGCGCGGGTGAGACCTTCGGGATCCTCCACGAAGGGGAAGTGTCCCGCGTCCAGGACCTCCAGGCGCCCCCGCGGAAGCGCGTCGGCCAGCGCCCGGGACATCTCGAGCGGGGCAACATCGTAGCGGCCGTGGAGGACGAGCGCCGGGGCCGCCACTTCGGGCAGCCGCGCGCTCCAATCCACCTGCGCCACGCTCCCGCCCAGGAGCTCCGCCACCGTCTGTCCCTGCCGGGCCGTGGCGCGCCGGAGCTCCAGGTCCACCTCACCGATCCGGCTGGTGTCCTTCATGGCCGCCCGGAAGGAGAGCCGGTACACCTCGGAGAGCGTGGCGGGATCACGTGCGGCCACCGCCTCCGAAGCCATCAGCGAATCCAGCCGGGCCCGGTCCGCCGGGCTCCGCCTGGACGCCAGTCGCCGGGCGGTGGCCTCCCGGAACCGGGTGCCCGGTTCCACCGGATTCATGAGCACCACGGCGGCGGTATGGTCCGGATAGCGGCGCGCATACTCCAGGGCGATGAGCGCTCCGAACGAGTGCCCCAGCACGGCAATCCGTTCGTATCCCAGCGCCATCCGGAGGGCGTCGATGTCGCGCACGAAGGCGTCCAGGTTGATGGACGCGGAGTCCAGCCGGGCGGACGAGCGCCCCGTGCCCCGCTGGTCGTAGTACACCAGGGTGTAGCGCGACGCCAGGACGTCCAGGCCGGGGCGGAGGTAATTGTGGTCCAGGCCGGGCCCTCCGTGCACCACCACGATGGGCGGCCCGCTGCCCAGGACCTCGTAGAAGAGGCGCGCATCCTCCAGAGACAGGAGCCCCTGCCGCGCCTGCGCGCCGCCCGGCTCCGGGGAGACCAGCGCCGACGCCGACACCGTGACAACCACCAGGGCCCACCGCCCACATGTCGCGCGCCTCCGGGTCATGTTCCCCCCTCTCCTGGAACCGCGGTCCGCATCACGCGTGAAAGGCGCTCCAGCTCCACCACCTTCATCCACGCCCGCACGCACCACCAACCCAGCACGATGAACGCCACCGGCGTGGCCCATCCGGCGTCACGTTGCATCAGGGGTCGGACGCCCATCCAGCCCAGGCAGAAGAAGCCGTAGAGTGTCGGGACGAAGCCCGCCACCGCCGCCAGCGGCATCCACCATTCGTCCGCCGCACCGAATCCTCGGCGAGTGAGCCTCACTGCGTAGGCCAGCATCGCCGCCACCGCCGGCGGCGCACCGGCCAGCGCCACCCGGAGTCCCGGTTGACCTCCTCCGAAGGCCCACCGGAGCGTCGCCAGGAGAAGGAGCCCCGCCACGGGGAGGAGCGCGCGCCCCACCCTCGCCGCCGCCAGGTCCTGGATGGCGGCGCCCACCGCCTGGGTGGCTCGGGCTTCCCGGGTCTCGTCCACGGTCTGGCGCGTCAACCCGTCTCGGGCTGGGGATCCAGGCGGATCCCCGGTTCGCTCCGGTGCGCCTCGCGCGCCACACCCACCGGCTCCGGCGCCACCTCGGGCTCGGACGCGCGCGCGTCCGGGCTCGGCGTCTCGTCGGCTGCCCCGCCCCCTTCGGTTCCGGGGCGGGTGAAGTGGCGCTTGAAGAACTCGGTGGCGTCGTCCACCAGCGAATACATCACGGGAACCAGCACCAGCGTGAGGAAGGTGGCGAAGAGGATCCCCGCGATGATGGCCACCGCCATGGGGCCCCACCAGGCCGCCTGCTCTCCGCCCCAGTACAGGTCGGGGTTCAACGATCCGTAGAGGCCGAAGAAATCGAAGTTGAGCCCGATGGCCAGCGGCACCAGGCCCAACGCGGTGGTGGTGGCGGTGAGGACCACGGGCCGGAGACGGGTCTTGCCGCCCAGGACCAGCGCCTCCCTCCGGTTCATGGCATCACGTTCCCGCAGGATGTCGATGTAGTCGATGAGGATAATGGCGTTGTTCACCACGATCCCCGCCAGCGAGATGATGCCCACGCCGGTGTTGATGATCCCGAAGGGCATGCGGAAGATGAGCAGGCCCAGGAGCACCCCCGCGGTGGACATGATCACCGAGGTGAGGATGATCACCGGCTTCACCACCGAGTTGAACTGGCTGATGAGGATGAAGGCGATGAGCATGAGCGCGGCGAGGAAGGCGCCGCCCAGGAACTCCGAGGCTTCGTTCTGTTCCTGCTGCTGTCCGGTGTAGCGAAGCGTATAGCCCGGCGGCAGCTCGGCGACGAAATCCACCAGCGTCTGCTGCACCTCCGCCAGCACCGCGTTGTTCGAATACCCCGCCGCCACGTCGGCGCTGATGGTGGCCATCCGCGCCTGGTCCTTGCGGCGGATGGTGCCCTGCCCTTCTTCGATGCTCCAGTCGGCGACGGCCACCAGCGGCACCTGGATCCCGCCCTCCGCCATCACCGTGAGCTCGCGCAGCCCCTCGATCTCCTGGCGGTAGCCCTCCGCCAGGCGCACGATGATGTCGTACTCGTCGTTGCCCGTCCGGTACTTGGCGGCTTCGATCCCGTTGATGGCACCCCGGATGGCGCCGCCCACCTTGGAGGTGTTGAGGTCATACAACGCCGCCTTCTCGCGGTCGATGTGGACCGAGAGCTCGGGGCGGGCATCATCCAGGTCCGACGCCAGACCCACCAGCTTCGGGTAGACCGGCGCCGCCTCCAGGATGTCGATGATCTCGTCCGAGATGGCCTTCAGCCGGTCGGGGTCTTCGCCGACGATCTCGATGTTCACCGGGGCGCCCTGGGGCGGACCCTCGTTCACCTTGTCCACCGTGACGGTGGCGCCGGCGATGTCCTTGCCCACCTTCGCCTGCATCTCCGCAAGCATCTCGAAGGCGTCGCGCTCCCGGTCCTGGTAGTCCACGAACGCCACCGAGATGCGCCCGCGCTCCGGGCCCGAGGGTCCCCCACCCATACCCATAGGGTTCCCGCCGCCGCCGCCGGAGCCCGTCACCGCCACGACGGACTCCCAGTCGGGCGTCCGGAGCGCCGCCAGCTCCGCCTCCAGCCGTTGCACGATGGAGTCGGTCACCGCGGCGCGGGTCCCCACCGGCGTCTCCACGTCCACGATCACCTGCGAGGGTGGCATGGACTCGGGGAAGTACTCAACCCCCTTCGAGAAGAGGGCGAAGGCCACCGCGGTGAGGATGAAGACCGTGATGGTCCCGCCCAGCGTCACGAGGCGGTGGTTCAGCGACCAGCGGAGCTGGCGCTCGTACACGTCCATGACCGCTGGCAACACCCGATCCTGGAAGCGGCGGGCCAGGCCGCTGAGCACGAAGTGGTGCAGTGACCAGAGGCCCGCGAAGGTGCCGATGAGGAGGATCGCCGTGAGGGGGTTCCGCCCGGCGATGACCAGGAAGGTGAGCGCGGCCAGCGCCAGGAGACCCCAGCGCGCCGCCGGGCGGAGCGGGGGCCGGGGCTCCCCGTCCAGCCGCATGAACATGGCGCACAGCGTGGGAACGATGACCAGCGCCACGAAGAGCGAACTCGTGAGCGTGACGATGAGTGTCTTGGGGAGGTAGCCCATGAACTTCCCCACCTCGCCGGGCCAGAAGAGGAGCGGCGCGAAGGCGGCCAGCGTGGTGGCGGTGGCGGCGATGACGGGCACCGCCACCTCACCGGTGGCCTTCTTGGCCGCCAACGTCCGGTCCCATCCCTCCTCCAGGAAGCGGTAGATGTTCTCCACCACCACGATGGCGTTGTCCACCAGCATCCCCAGCGCCAGGATGAGGCTGAAGAGCACCACCATGTTCATGGACACGTCCATGACCCGCAGCACCATGAACGAGAGGAACATGGACGAGGGAATCGAGACCGCCACGAACATGGACGTGCCGGCGCCCAGGAAGAAGAGGAGCACGCCCACGATGAGGATGAGCCCGGAGACGATGTTGTTCTCCAGGCTGGAGACCATGTCGTCGATCTGCTCCGACTGGTCCGAGGTGATGACGACGCGTGTGGTGGGCGGGAAGAGGGGCTCCATGCGCTGGATCTCCCGCTTCACAGCCTCGGCGGTCTCGATGATGTTCTCACCGGAGCGCTTCACCACGTCCAGCGTCACCACCGCGTCGCCGTCGAGACGCGCGAAGGACTCCCGTTCGGCGAAACCGAAGTCCACCTCCGCCACGTCGCGCACGTAGACGGCCCGGCCGTTGCGGCTGGAGACGATGAGGTCCTCGATGATGGCGGGATCCTCGAACTCGCCGTCCACCCGCACCAGGTACTTCGACGCGCCCACGTCGATGGAACCGCCGGGGATGTTCACGTTCTCGTTGCGGATGGCGTCCACCACGTCGCCCAGCGCCAGCCCGTAGTACTGGAGCTTGGCCAGATCCACCTCCACCTTCACCTCGCGCTCCAGCCCTCCCCGCAGGTCGGCGCGCAGCACCGGGGGGAGCGCCTCCAGCCGGTCCTGCAGCTCCTCGGCCAGCTCCTTCAGGCGGACGAGCCCGTACTCACCCGAGAGGTTCACCTGCAGGATGGGAACCTCCGAGAAGTTGAACTCCACGATGGTGGGCTCTTCGGCATCCTCCGGGAGGTCCGCCTTGGCCAGGTCCACCTTCTCCCGGATCTTCTGGAGCGCCTCGTCCAGATCCACGTCGGGGTCAAACTCCGCCACGATGCTGGAGTAGCCCTCCACCGTCGTGGAGGTGAGCTCCTCGATCTCGCTGATCTCCGCCAGGTCCTCCTCGATGACCCGCGTGACCTGGCTCTCCACGTCCGCCGGCGAGACCCCGGGATAGACGGTGTTCACCGCGATGATGGGCACCGGGATCTCAGGAAACGACTCCTTCGGCGTCGCGCGATACGACACCACGCCCATGACGGCGATGATGAAAAGCAGGACCAGCACCGAGGTTCGGTGCTCCACCGCGAAGCTGGTGAGGCGGAACTCCTTGAAGCGCTCCAGGAAGCGCACGCGCTCCTCGGGCGGCCCGTCCCGGAGCATACGCCGCAGCCGCTCAGGCATCGTCGCCTCCCGGTGTGCCGGTGCTGTCGTTTCTCTCGGCCGGCAGCTCCACCGCACGCTCCCGCACGATGCGGATGCGGTCGCCGTCCGCCACCGATTTGTGCCCCACCACGATGAGGCGGTCGCCGGCTTCGAGCCCGGATTCGATGACGACTTCGTTGCGCCGCGCCGGGCCCACCTTCACGCGGCGCACCTCCGCCACCGGCCCGTCGGCCCAGTCCGCGGCCACGAAGACCACGTACCCGTCCTCCACCCGCACCAGCGCGTCCTGGGGCACCACGATGGCGGAATCCAGCTCCGCGCGGACCAGCGCCATGTTGGCCACCATCTCCGGCTTGATGAGCTGGTCCGGGTTGGGGACCAGCACCTCCACGGTGAAGGTGCGCGTCGCCGGGTCGACGGTGCTCCCCACGTAGTGCACGGGTGCCCGGAACGTCATTCCCGGCAGCACGTCGAAGGTGAGCGTCGCCTCCGAGCCCACGTGCACGTCGGGGACGTACCGCTCGGGCACCCCGGCCACCACCTTGATGGGATCCAGATCCACCAGCCGCGCCACCGCCTGCCCCGGGCTCACCATGCTGCCCAGCTCCACGAAGCGGTCGTCCAGCACGCCGGCGAAGGGTGCCCGCACCACGGTCCGGGCCAGTCGCGCCTCCAGCGCCTCGAGATTCGCGGCAGACTGCTCGGCGGCGTACCTGGCCTCCAGATAAGCGATCTCGGAGCCGACGCGATCCTCCTCCCAGAGGCGGCGCCGGCGCTCCCACGTCTGCGCCGCGAGCTCCGCGGCGGCGCGGGCCTGATCCACCTGGGCACGGAGTACCCGGTCGTCGATCTTCACGATGGGATCGCCCGCGCGCACGACGTTCCCCCTCTCCACGAAGATGCGCGTGATGACCCCCGCTTCCTCGGCCGATACCGCGACGTCGCGGTTCGCCTGGACCGCCGACGTGAGGCGGATGTCCTCCACGAAGGGCCGCGGCGTGAGGGTGAGCGTCTCCACGTTGATGACGCGCACGAACCCCGCCTCAGGCTGCCCCTCCGCCGGAGCGCCCTCACCGGGCGCGCCGCACGCATGAGCGGTGAGCGCCGCCACCACCAGGAGCGCCCACCGGGCGCCGTTTCCCTTCCCGTGCCTGTCCGTCATACTCGGTTCTCGTGATCTATGGCGAACGTCGGTTCCCCCGACGTCGCACGTCCCCGTTCAGGTTTCCGCCTTCCTCGCTCACCGGCCCTGCGAGGCACGCACGTCCACCAACGGCACCCTGCCGGTGGCTTCGTCCAGCTGCGCACGCGCCACCAGGTAGTCGTAGACCGCCTGGGCGTAGTTGAACTCGCTCTGCCGGAGCGCCACCTCCGCGTCGGTGAGCTCCAACTGGCTGGAGAGCCCCTCGCGGTACTGCGCGCTGGCGATCTCGAAGCCCCGGCGGGCCTGCTCCACCGCCAGTCGCTGGGCCCGGGCCCGCAGATAGGCCTCCTCGGCGGCCTCCACCAGGTTGCGCACCTGCGCGGCGGCCAGGTCCAGCCCGCGTTCGCTCTGGGCCTCCGCCTGCCGGACCAGCGCGCGCTTCTGGTCGATGCGTGCATCGCGACGGAAGCCCTGGAAGATGGGAATGCTCACCCGCACGCCCACCAGCCGTGAGTACGCCCGCTGTCCCTCCCCGCGGGCAAAGAAGTTGGGGCTCCCGTTGTCCTGCGCCTGGATGATGTAGTTCCCGAAGAGTGAGATCTCCGGGAGGTACTGCACCTGCTCCAGGCGCAGCTCGGTGCGCCGCAGATCTTCGTTCAACTCCAACTGACGAATGTCGGAGCGGAGCTCCATCGCCGCCCGCACCGCGTCCTCGGCGTCAGGCGCACCCACGCCCCTGTAGCCGGAGAACTCCAGAAGGGCCCGGTTGGCCCCCTCGTTCGACTCCGGCGCCTCCAGGTCGATGTCGGCCAGCGACCCTTCCAGAACCACCTCTTCCCCCTGAGGAAGGTCCAGCTCCACCGCCAGTTGCCGCATGGCCTGTTTCACGGCGTTCTCGGCGCGCCGCACGTTGGGCTCCAGGTTCGCCGCTTCCACCTCCAGGCGCAGCACGTCGTACTCCGACGCCAGACCCGCCCGGTTCAGGGCCCGCGTCTCCTCCAGGGCCTCACGAACGCGGCGCAGCGAGTTCCGGGTGAGGCGCACCTGTTCCTGCGCCAGCAGCGCCTGGTAGAAGGCCAGCCGGACCCTCGTCACCACCTGATGGGTGAGACCCCGGACCACCTCCTCCTGAAGGCGCTCGAAGCGGCCCGCCGCGCCCACCGCCACGAAGACCGACGGGCGGAAGAGCGGTTGATCGATGGTGATGGTGGAGTTCCACTGGTTGTCCGCACCGAACCGCACCCCGATGTAGTCGTCCGGCCCGGCGGTGGGGTCGAAGATCTGCGCCGGGAGGAAGTTCACGGTGGGCGAGACGTTTCGCGTGAAGCTGGCGCTCAGATCGATGCTGGGATAGACGTTCCCCCACGCCTCCGAGACCCGCTCTTCGGCCTCCCGGAGGCCCATGCGCGCCGCCAGGAGGTCCCGGTTTCCGGAGAGCGCCAGATTCACGGCGTCCTCCACGCTCAGCCTCCGCACCGCCGGCGCCCCTTCCTCGACGCCGCCTTTGCGAAGCTGCGCCTGCGCCGGAGCCGCCGCCACCAGCATCAACACCGTGGCGAGCGCGGCGGCGGGGACGAGAGCCGCCGTCCGGCGGCCCCATCGTGTTCCGGTCTTCATCGTCGTCATCCTCATACGCGTCCCTTCCTGACTCCCCATCGTCGACTCCCTTACGCCGATCCGTCCGCCCCGGCGCCTTCCACCGCCGCCCTCCCTGCGCCCGAGCGGAGGTAGGTCTCCTCCAGCTCCCTGGCGAAGGTCTCCGTCGCCACCCCCACCATCAGTCGCGCCCCCGACGTCTCAAAGAGCGTCCGGAACTCCTCCTCGGAGAGCTGGAAATGCCCCTGGTGGTGGAGCTGGATCATCCCGTGGGCGTGCGCCCACATCGTCAGCGAGATCTCCTCCGGGTCGCCGGGCCGCAGGATCCCGGTGTCGATGCACTCCCGCACCCGGT
Source organism: Gemmatimonadota bacterium (assembly GCA_015492755.1). Classification (GTDB taxonomy): domain Bacteria; phylum Gemmatimonadota; class Gemmatimonadetes; order Longimicrobiales; family Gaopeijiaceae; genus S146-37. Next base: position 10,740 of record WGEM01000421.1, read on the forward strand.
CGATCCAGAACTGGTGGATGGCGCACCCCATGGCCTCGATGTCGTCGGGGAGACGCTCCATCCCCAGCTCCTCCGGGCGCGCGAAGAGGATGCGATACCACCGGGGGTGCTTCAGCGCGAAGTCCAGGTAGCCCTCCCCCGCGCGGAAGAACCGATCCAGCGGCGTCGCGCCCTCCAGCGCCCGGTAGAGGACTTGAATGAAGGCGCGATACGCCTCGCGCATGACGTCGGAGAGGACGTGCTCCTTCCCCTCGTAATGGCGGTACAGCGCCGGCGCCGTCACACCCACGGCGCGCGCGAGCTTGCGCATGGAGAAGCCGTCCAGCCCGTCACGGAGGTAGAGGTCGACGGCGGCGTCCAGGATTTCCTGTCGATGGTGACTCATGTGTGAACAGTGTAAACTTGTTCATCACCATGGTCAACAGATCTAGAGCTTCAACGCCCTAACAGCGTTTAGCACCAATCGGTGCGATCCCCGCCGCTCGACCGGTGGATGGGGTCCCCCGGACCCTCAGTCGCGCTCCAGCCGCACCGAAAGCACGCGGTCGCCCCGCACGATGCGGTCCACCGTGTCCATCCCCTCCTCCACCCATCCGAAGACGGTGTAGCGGCCGTCCAGGTGCGGCAGGAGGCGGTGGGCGATGAAGAACTGGGCGCCTTCGGTGTCCTTGCCCGCGCTGGCCATCCCCACCGCACCCCGGAGGTAGGGGAG
>WGEM01000422.1 GCA_015492755.1 Gemmatimonadota bacterium
GCTGCGCCAGCTCGTCGGCGGTGGAGAAGAGGCCGGCGTGGCCCGCCACGCCCCCGAAGGCGTGCCATGCGTTCCCGTCGTTCACCTCCCCCACCAGCGTACGGCGGCGCCAGCCGTCCCAGCGGGTGGGGTCCCCGTCGATGCGGTACCCGAAGTCCGGGTCGTAGACCATCCGGCGCTCGAAGGGGTTGCCGTGCGACGTGGCCGCCACCTCGCCTGGTGGGGGCGCACTCGCGACGCGTCCGGCGCGCCGGAAACCCGTTCGTGTAAGCCCCATGGGCCGGTAGAGTTCCTCGTCCAGGAACCGGTCCAGCGGGCGGCCGCTCACCCGCTCCACCACCGCGCCCAGCAGCATGAAGCCCAGGTCCGAGTAATGGCGCTCCACCCCCACCGGCCACCGGAGCGGTACCGTGGCCACATGGTGGAGGGCGGCCTCCGGGGTGGCGGCGTCGTAGTAGATGGGAAGCCACTGCGGCAGCCCGGAGCGGTGCGCGAGGAGGTGGCGTAGTGTCACGCGCGACCGCTCCGGCGAGCCCTCACCGAACTCCGGGAGGAACCGGATGAGCGGATCGTCCAGCGCTACCTCCCCGCGATCCACCAGCAGCATGAGTGCCATGGTGGTGCCCACCACCTTGGTGACCGAGGCCAGGTCGAAGACCGTGGTGGTCTCCATGGGCACGGGGCGGTTCAGACGCCGGAGCGTGGAACGCGGAGCGTCGGGACGGAACGCGTCGGGGTACTGGCCGGCGCCGTAGTCGTACAACCGGGCGTAGCCGTATGCGCGCCGGATGAGCACCGAGTCCCCTTCCTGCACCAGGAGGATGGCCCCCGGGATGCGCTCCCGGGCCACCCAGGAGGCCACCAGGGAGTCCGCGGCGCGCGCGCCCGCGAGCCTCCCGGTGCCCGGTGGGGCGGTGGGTACGGGCTCCGCTCCCAGGGGAACCAGGAGGAGGAGGACGAAGACCGGCGCGCGGCGCCCCATCACGTGCGCCTGTTGAGCTCCGCCAGGATCTCGTCGTGGAGGAGACCGTTGGTACTCACACCCGAGCCGCCGTGCACGGTGGCCTCACCCTCCCGGGTGGTGAAGCGACCACCCGCCTCGGTGAGGATGGTGAGGAAGGGACCCGCGTCCCACGGCGCCATGAGGGGATCCACCTGGGCCTCCACCCGCCCGGTGGCCACCAGCGCGTGGCCGTAGCAGTCGCCCCAGGTACGCGAGAAGGCGCATCGCTGCTGGAGCCGGCGCCAGCCGGATCCTTCCGGACGCGACAGGATCCGCTCCACGTCGGTGGTGCAGATCACGGCGTCTTCGATGCGCCGCACGCGGGAGACACGGCACGGCCGGCCATTCCAGGTGCACCCCAGGCCCCTCCCGGCGGCGACGGTTTCTTTCAGGGGCGGAAAGTGGGCGATGCCCACCGCGCTCTCGCCCTCGATCTCGACGCCGATGAGGACACCATAGAGGGGCACGCCCCGCATGAAGGACCGGGTGGCATCGATGGGATCCAGGATCCAGCGAACCCGGGCACCCGGCCGCGACTCACCGTACTCTTCACCCAGAATGGAGTGGTCCGGATAGCGCGACTCGATGCCGGAGCGGATGAGGGCCTCCGCCTCGCGGTCGGCGCGCGTCACCGGTGTGCCGTCGGTCTTGTCGTCGTGCTCCACCAGATGCCCGAAATACCGTAGCGTGAGGCGTCCCGCCTCGTGCGCGAGCTGGGTGGCGAAGTCGAGGAGTGCGGCGATTTCGTCGTGGTCCGAGCGACCCATGCGGCCTGGCGTCAGTTGGTGGCGGCTCTCCGGGACCCGGGACGCTGCGACTTCGAGGCGTACATGTCCAGATCCGCAGCCTGAAGGAGCTCCTCCATGCTCTTCATGGAGGTCCGGTCGAACTCCGCCAGACCACTGCTGACGGTCACGCCGTACTGACTCAGGATGGGGTCTTCCTTCACCCGCTGGGACACGCGCTCCACGTACTGGCGCGCGCCCTCCATGTGGGTCTCCGAAAGCACGGAGACGAATTCGTCTCCGCCGTAGCGGGCCACCAGGTTCATGGCCCGGTTCTCGTCGTCCAGGATCTGGGCGAAGGCGCGCAGGATGTCGTCTCCCACCACATGCCCGTGGGTGTCGTTGTACTTCTTGAAGTCGTCCAGATCGAACACCACTGTCACCAGCTTCCGGCCCCGGCGCGCCGCAGCCACTTCCTTGTCCAGGTGGATCTGAAGCCGCCGGCGGTTGGGGAGCCCGGTGAGCGGGTCAGTGAGGCTGAGCGCCTGAAGATTGGCGTGGAGGCGCGCGTTCTCCAGCGCCACCGAGGCCTGGCTCGCCAGTCGCTGCAGCACGGCGGCGTCATCATCGTTGAAGGCGCGGGGTCGGACGCTCGCGGCGGTGAGCACACCCACCACCCGTCCGCTCACCTCCAGCGGTGCGCCGATGCCGGACCTGGTGCGGATGTGCCGTCGCACCGCCTCGGGTACCGCCGGGGCGTTTTCCAGATTATCGATGACCACGGGCTTCCGCTCCCGGATCATCTGCTCTTCCAGGGACCCCTCCAGTCGCCACTTCAGGCCCTCGGGGAGGGCCTGCGCGCCTCCGGAGGCCGCCACCGTCACCACCGTTTCTTCGGGCCCGTCGCAGAGCCAAACCCCGGCGGCGTCCACGTCCAGCACATCCAGGACGGCGTCGATGACCTTGTCCAGAACCTCCTTGGGGTCCAGCTCCGAGGTGAGGGCGCGGCCGATTTCTTCGATCTTCTCGGCTTCGCGCCGCCGCTTCTGCAGCTCCTCGAACTGGAGGGCGTTGTCGATGGCCACCGCCGCGATGTCGGCGATACCCTGGAGGAGCGCCAGGTCGTCCTCATTGTATGCGTCGGGCCGGTAGCTCTGCGCGCTGATGGCGCCCAGGAGCCGCCCCTTGTGAATGAGAGGCGCCGCCACCGCCGACTGCGCCACCTCCGAGTCCTCTTCTCCCAGGACCATGACGCAATCCCGGGTGAGGTCGCGGTTTACCACACAGGCCCGTCGGGTGCGCAGGACCTCGGAGTCCGAGCCCCGGTACACCACGTCCGGCTCACGCACCTCCCCCTGGTCCACGTAGTACACGATGCGCGCCAGATCCCGGCCCTGGTCGTAGAGCGCGATAGAGAAGCCCGCCGCCTCCAGCACGCTGGTGGTCTCCCGGTAGATGGCGGCGTAGAGCTCCTCCGTGCTGAGCGTGCCCGCGAGGGTACGCCCGGTCTCGAGGAGGACTCGATACCGTTCCGCGACGGTGGATCGGACTTCGCGCGGTGGAGGTGAAGGCATACGGCGAGAGGTGTGGGATGCACGAGCGGCGGGGGGACACCGCGCACGCGGATGACTACGCCCTCCATAATAGGGACTTGGCGAGGCGCCTCACAATGCAGTTGCGCCCCAAATATTACAAACTTGAATCAGTCGTCGCGTGTCCGGGATGATACGGACCTGTTCGTCGTGTGCGCGTCCAGGCGGTCCAGGTAGTGACCGATCTCGTATCCGATGGCGGCCAGGAGCCTGGCTTCGCGGAGGTCGGGGCGGGCACGGGTGATGAGGGTGCGCACCGTCCGCATCACCGCTTCGGGCTTCCGCGCCTTGTAGAATTCGATGCGCTCCAGCCCCGCCTGCAGCGCCTGAAACGTCTGCTCCAGCTCTTCCTGCGTCGGCGGTCGGGTGGCCCGCCGCCCGCGGGGGAGCGGGCCGGGGTCGGCGACCCCGGCCAGGAAGATCTCGTAGGCCAGCACCAGCCA
>WGEM01000423.1 GCA_015492755.1 Gemmatimonadota bacterium
CTCCGGAAGCACATGGACCTGCCCATGCAGGCCCATAACCGGATCATTTCGCGCATCAAGGTGCTGGCGAAGCTGGACATCGCGGACCGTCTCCGACCTCAGGACGGGAAGGCGCGGGTGCGGGTGAAGAACCGCGGCTACGATCTCCGCGTCTCCACCATCCCCGCCGGTGGCTCGGAGAAGTGCGTGATCCGGATCCTGGATTCCAGCGCCTCGCTCACGCTGGATGACCTGGACCTCCCCGGTCCGGAGCTGGAGCGCCTCCGTGCACTCCTCACCCACCGTGACGGGATCGTGGTCGTCACGGGTCCCACGGGATCGGGCAAGACCACCACGCTCTACGGGGCGCTGAGGGAACTCGCCGACGGGAAGGTCAACATCATGACCGTCGAGGACCCCATCGAGTACGAGCTTCCGGGCATCACGCAGACGCAGGTGGAGACCAAGCAGGGGATGACCTTCGCCGGTGCGCTCCGCGCCATGTTGCGTCAGGATCCGGACGTCATCCTCGTGGGTGAGATCCGCGACAAGGAAACGGCGGTCACCGCCGCCCAGGCGGCCATGACGGGGCACCTGGTACTGGCCACCGTGCATGCCAACGACGCCGTCAGCGCCGTCGCCCGCCTGGCCGACATGGGGCTCCAGTACAGCACCATCGCCCAGACGCTTCGGGGCGCCATCGCCCAGCGCCTCCTGAGGCGGGTGTGCGCGGCGTGCGCCGAGCCGGTACGCGGGCAGCTCACTCCCGACGAGCAGCGGCTCACGGAACGACACGGCGTGGAGCCGGTGGTGCGCGCCGTGGGTTGCCCCGAATGCGGCTTCACCGGCTACCGGGGTCGACTCCCGGTGAACGAGGTGCTGGTGGTGGGGCCGCGCTTCCAGCAGGCCATCGAACAGCGGAAGGGATGGTCCACGCTGCACCGCGTGGCCCAGCAGGGCGGTATGCGGACGCTTCACGAGGTGGGGATCGACTGGGTGGTGCAGGGGCGCACCACGCTGGTGGAGGTGGAGCGCGTCCTGGGCCAGACGCTGGACGAGGAGGCCCAGGAAGCGGAGAAGGGCCCACCCCGCATCCTCCTGGTGGACGACGACGAAGACGCGCGGCTCCTCATGCGGGCGCTGCTGGAGCGCGACGGCTACCGCGTCGAAGAGGCGGAGGACGGCCACGAGGCGCTGGACATCCTGCGCGCCGACCAGGAGTTCAACCTCATCATCCTGGATCTGGCCATGCCGGGGCTCGACGGTCGCGAAGTCCTCCGCCAGATCCGCGGGTCGGTGGATACCGCGGCGCTCCCGGTCCTCATCCGTACCGGAACGGGGAGCGATCAGATCGAGGCGGAGCTCCTGGAGGCGGGCGCCGACGACTACGTGGACAAATCGGTGGACGCCGACCGCTTCATGGCCCGCGTCCACGCCGTGCTCCGCCGGGCGCTCTGAGGCCCCTCGTTCGGCGCCCGCCGCGATTGACACACCCCCCGGGCCGGGGCAGGTTTACAGGCTGTCGCAGCGTGGTCCGACGGCATGCGCGGCGGGACCCGCCGCGGGCCGTTTTTTTCGTTGAACCCACGGTTCTTCATGTTCAAGACACTCCGCAGCCGCATCATCGTCATCGCGCTGGCGACGCTCGTCGCCGGATGGCAGCTCTATTCCAAGGGCCTGAAGCTGGGCCTCGACCTCCAGGGCGGGATGCACATCGTCCTGGAGGTGGACGACCCGGACGGAACCATGACCGCCGAAGCCAAGGCGGACGCCATCTCGCGGGTGGAGCGCATCATTCGCACCCGCATCGACGAGCTGGGCGTGGAGGAGCCGCTCATCCAGCGGGTGGGGAGCGACCGCCTCATCGTGGAGCTGGCGGGGATCTCCGACGAGGAGCGGGCGAAGTCCATCGTGCAGCGCAACGCCTTCCTTGAATTCAAGCTGGTGCTCCCCACCAGCGAGCTGGAGGGGGCGCTCCCCCGTATCGACCGCGCCATCGTCGCGGAGCTGGGCGTGGACTCCATCCGGGCCATGGGCCGCGCCGTCACCGCGGCGGCGAACCAGAGTGACCTGGAGAAGATGCTCTTCGGCGATACCGCGTCGGCGGAGGCGGATTCGGCCGCCGCCGAGACGTCGGAGGAGGAACTCCTGCGGCCCTTCTCCTCGCTCCTCTCCTACGGCGACGCGGACGGCACCTTCCTGGTGGCGGTGGAGGACGTGCCGGTGGCGGAGTACTTCCTCTCGCTCCCCGCGGTGCAGCGGGCGCTTCCGCGGAACGTGTCGCTCCAGTGGGGCTCGGAGATCGTGGGACGCGGCGCGCGCAACTTCAAGCGGCTCTACGTGCTTCAGGAGGACGCATTCCTCACCGGCGAGTACCTGGAAAACGCCGTGGCGCAGCGCGACCCGCAGTTCAATCAGCCGCAGGTTCAGTTCGAGCTCTCCCGCGCGGGGGGCCGACGGTTCTCGCAGGTCACCGGACAGCACGTGGGCGAATACCTGGCCATCGTCCTGGACGGCGAGGTGATGAGCGCGCCGGTGATCCGCGACCGCATCGGCTCCCGCGGGCAGATCGAGATGGGTGCCGGCACCGCCATGGAGGAGGCCCGCGACCTGGCGCTGGTGCTCCGAGCGGGTGCGCTCCCGGCGAAGATCAACATCATCGAGGAGCGCACGGTGGGGCCGTCGCTGGGGCAGGATTCCATCGAGCAGGGTGAGCTTGCCGGTACGGTGGGGATCATCCTGGTGGTGCTCATCATGGCGCTCTACTACCGCGTGGCGGGCCTCCTGGCCATCGGCGCCCTCATCGTGTACGTGATCCTCGTGCTGGGAGGGCTGGCCGGCATCGGCGCCACCCTGACGGTTCCCGGCATCGCGGGGCTCATCCTCTCGGTGGGGATGGCGGTGGACGCCAACGTCCTCATCTTCGAGCGAATACGGGAGGAGCTGGACGCCGGACGGGCGACCCGCACCGCGGTGGACGAGGGGTTCGCCCACGCGCTCTCCGCCATCGTGGACGCCAACATCACGACGCTCATCACGGCGCTGATCCTCTTCCAGTTCGGCACCGGGCCGGTGCGCGGCTTCGCGGTGACGCTCTCCATCGGGATCGTGGCGTCGTTCTTCTCGGCGCTCTTCGTCACCCGGACCTTCTTCCTCATCTACCTCCGCGGCAAGAAGGCCTCGGATCCGATCAGCATCTGAGCTTAGCGCATGAGACTCTTCAAGAACGCGAATTACCGGTTCATCGAAGCCCGGCGAGGGGCGTACGTCTTCTCCGCGGTGCTCCTCCTGGTGGGGGTTGCGGCGATGGTACGCAACGTGGTGACCGACGGGAGCTGGCTGAATTACGGTGTGGACTTCACCGGTGGCACACTCGTGCAGGTGCGCTTCTTCGAGGACGTGGACGCCGCGGATCTCCGGGAGGCGCTGGGCGGCGCGCAGGCGCCGCAGGTGACGCGCTTCGGAGACGCCCACGAGTTCGTCATCCGTGCGCCCATCGACGAGGACACCTCCATCAGCGAGGTGGCCCAGCGGATCGAGGCCCAGCTCGCCGCCGCCTTCGGATCCGACGCCTTCGAGGTGGAGCGCACCGAGCTCGTGGGCGCGAAGGTGGGCGGTGAGCTGCAGGTGAAGGCGGGCTACGCCATCCTCTTTTCCTTCCTCCTGACGCTCGTCTACCTGGCCATCCGATTCGAGCTCCGCTTCGGGATGGCGGCGGTCATCGCCACCTTCCACGACATCATGCTCACGCTGGGCTTCCTGGCGGCGATGCGCGTGGAGATCGCGCTGCCCACCGTGGCGGCGATCCTCACCATCGTGGGATACTCGCTGAACGACACCATCGTCGTGTTCGACCGCATCCGGGAGAACATGCAGAAGAAGGGGGCGAAGAAGCGCGACCCCATCGACCTGGTGAACCAGTCCATCAACGAGACGCTCCCGCGCACGGTGCTCACGTCGGGGACGACGCTGGCGGTGCTCTTGGCACTCCTCATCCTGGGCGGTGCGGTGATCCGCGACTTCACGCTGGTCCTGATCCTCGGGGTCGTGGTGGGGACGTACTCCTCCATCTTCGTCGCTTCGCCGGCCCTCATCGAGATCCAGAGGAAGTGGGGGATGGGTACGGTGGGCGGCAAGGAGAAGAAGAAGAAGCGGCCTCAGCCCGCCACCGTCTGAGCCGCAGGGCACCACGCGGGGCCGGAGGGACCCATCGAACTCTTCGACAGCCACTGTCACCTCACCGACGCCGCCTTCCGGGACGACCGGGAGGCGGTGTTGCGTCGGGCGGAGGATGCCGGGGTCACCCGGTGGGTGACCATCGCGTCGGATCTGGCCGACGCCGGGGCGGCCATCGAGCTGGCCCGGGGCCGGGGCGGCGCCTGGTGCACCGCGGGCGTCCATCCCCATGAGGCGGGGGCGGCGCCGCCCGACGCCCTCGAGCGGGTGGCGGCGCTGGCACGAGCGCACCCCGACGAGGTGGTGGCGGTGGGGGAGACGGGGCTGGACTACCACTACGACCACAGTCCCCGTCCCGTGCAGCGCACGCTCTTCGAGGGGCACCTGGGTCTGGCCGCCGAACTCGGACTTCCGGTGGTGGTCCACGCCCGCGAGGCTGACGTCGACGTGGCGGCGGCCATCCGAGCGGCACCGGCAGGCGCCATGGGCGTGCTTCACTGCTTCACCGGCGGGCCGCTCGCCTTCGAGGAAGCGATGGCGCGGGGTTGGTACGTGTCCTTCTCGGGGATCGCGTCCTTCCGGAGCTTCCAGGCGGGCGACCTCCTCCGGGCCGTTCCCCCGGACCGCCTCCTCATCGAAACCGACAGTCCCTACCTGGCTCCGGTGCCCCGGCGGGGTCGGCGGAACGAGCCTGCGTTCGTGGCGTACGTCGCGGAGGCGGTGGCACGCCACCTGGACATTCCGGCACGCGAGGTGGCGGCCCGCACCACCGCAAACGCCTGTCGCTTCTACGGTGTGAGCTGACGCCGACATGCCCCGACGGATCCACATTCTTCCCGACGTGGTGGCCAACCAGATCGCCGCCGGCGAGGTGGTGGAGCGGCCCGCCTCCGTGGTGAAGGAGCTGGTGGAGAATGCTCTGGATGCCCGGGCCACCCGTGTGGAGGTGTGGGTGGAGCGGGGTGGAAAACGCCGGATCCGCGTGGCGGATGACGGCGTGGGCATGAACCGCGAGGACGCACTCCTGAGCCTGGACCGCCACGCCACCAGCAAGATCGGTGACGCGTCGGATCTGAGGGCCATCCGCACCTTCGGTTTCCGCGGTGAGGCGCTCCCGTCCATCGCGGCGGTGTCGCGCCTCACGCTGGAGACGAAGGAAGCGGGCGAGGACGTGGGGACCCGGGTGCGCGTGGAGGGCGGCACCATCACCGCGGTGGAAGACTGCCCCCGGCGCGGCGGGACGACGGTGGAGGTCCAGAACCTGTTCTACAACGCGCCGGCGCGCGCGAAGTTCCTGAAGTCGGTCAGCGCCGAGGTGCGCCAGATCAGCGAGACGCTCACCGCACTGGCGCTGGTCAACCCCGGCGTGATCTTCACGCTGCACTCCGACCAGCGGGTCCTCCTGGACGCGCCGGCTGCGGGTGACGTGGCGGGTCGGGTCCGCCAGATCTGGGGCCCCGAGGCGGCAGATACGCTCCTTCCCGTGGCCGCCGCGCTGGACGGGTTCGAAGTGCGGGGGTTGGTCCAGCGCCCGGACGCCGCCCGCCCCGGACACCGCAGGGCACACCTCTTCGTGAACGGGCGACCCTTCCGCGCACCCAGGCTCCTGCAGGCGGCGGAGCGGGGCTACCGCACCACCATCCCCGAGGGGGTCCGGCCGTGGCTCTTCCTCTATCTGCGGGCCCCGGCGGGGAGCGTGGACGTGAACGTCCATCCCGCCAAGGCGGAGGTGCGTTTCCGGGACTGGGGGCTGGTGGAGCGCCTGGTGGAGGACGCGGTGCGCCGCACACTCAGCCACGAAGCGAGCTCGGCCACCTTCGACGTGCAGCTCTCCGCCCCGCCCCTGGAGATCCGTGAACCGCGCCCGACGGACTCGCCTCCGTCCCGGCGCACGCCGGCGGAGATGGAGGCGAGCGCCGCGCAGATGGCGCTCTTCGTCCCGGGCGGTGACGCCGGAGAAGGCGATCCGGAGGCGGTGGAGGCGAACGTGCCGGCGGAGGGCGCGCCGCCGGTCCGCCTCTGGCAGGTTCTGGACACCTACATCCTCGCGGAGTCCCGGGACGGGATCCTCATCGTGGATCAGCATTCGGCGCACGAGCGGGTCCTCTTCGAGCGCCTCATGCGCGCCTTCGAGGCCGGCGGGCAGGAGGGGCAGCGGCTCCTCTTCCCCCTCACGATTCGCCTGACGCCGGCGGAGCTGGCGGTGGTGGAGGACCTGCGCGGCCTCCTGGGACGGGCGGGCTTCGAGGTGGAGCCCTTCGGCGGCGATACGGTGATCGTCCACTCGGTCCCCAATCCCCACCGGTACTTCGAGCCGGAGCGTGCCTTCCGGGAGATGGTCGCCGAACTCACCGAAGGCTCGGAGCTGGTGCGGTCGGCGGGGAACCAGCACGAGCGCATCGCCATGACCTTCGCGTGCAAGGGCGCCATCAAGGCGGGCCAGAAGCTGAGCGAGGCGGAGATGCAGGAACTCTTCGACCAGCTCTTCGCCACGGAGCTTCCGCACCACGACGTACACGGCCGCCCCACGGTGGTGCGCCTCTCGGCACGGGAACTCGCGCGCCGCTTCGGCCGGGGATCGTGACGGACGCGCCCGAGTTCCTGGCCATCACGGGGCCCACCGCGTCGGGAAAGACCGACCTTTCCCTGGCGATTGCGGAGCGGGTACCCGCCGAGGTGATCTCCATGGATTCCCGGCAGGTCTACGCCGGGATGGACATCGGCACCGACAAGGTGCCGCCCCAGGCGCGCATCCGGGTGCCCCACCACGGACTGGACCTCGTCACGCCGGACCGACGCTACAGCGCCGGTCACTTTGCTCGGGACGCCCGTCGGTGGATTTCCCTGATCCGGGCGCGCCGACGGATTCCGCTGGTGGTGGGCGGTACGGGGTTCTTCCTGCGCGCGCTCACGGATCCCATCTTCGCCGAGCCCCCCATGGATCCGGACCGGGTGGAGCGCCTCCGCGCCTACCTCCGGAGGCAGGACCGTGAGCGGCTGGCTCGCTGGGTGGAGCGGCTGGATCCTGAGCGGGCGCCGTTGGCGGTCCAGGGGGGAGCGCAGCGCATGAGCCGGACGCTGGAGGTGGCGCTCCTCACCGGGCGACCTCTGTCGTGGTGGCACCGCAACGCGGAGCCGGAGGCGCCACCGCTGCACGGCGTCATCACCGTCCTGGAACTTCCCCGTGAGGAGATGGACCGCCGCATCGACCGGCGCGTGGACCGGATGGTGGAACGCGGGCTGGTGGAGGAGGTACGGAGGCTGTCGAACGCCGGATACGGAGCCGACGATCCGGGGATGACGGGAACCGGGTACCGGGAGATCCTCCGGTATCTGGACGGCACCACCACGCTGGAGGAGGCCATGGAGGAGATCCGGCACGCCACGCGGCGCTATGCCCGGAGGCAGCTCACCTGGTTCCGCACCCAGCTCCCCGACGACGTGGTGCGTGTCGACGCCATGGCGCCCCTCGACGCACAGGTGGAGACCGTCCTGGAGGCGTGGGCCCGCGCGGGGGGAACGCCGTGAAGATCGGAATCACCTGCTACCCCACCTACGGGGGCTCCGGGGCGGTGGCCACCGAGCTGGGCGTGATCCTGGCCAACCGGGGCCACCAGGTGCACTTCATCTCCTACGACCAGCCCTTCCGCCTCGGCCACTTCCACGAGCGAATCTTCTTTCACGAAGTGGAGATGGAGGATTACCCCCTCTTCGAGCACCCGCCGTACTCGCTGGCGCTGGCGGTGGCGATGCACGACACGGCGCTGAAGGCGGGGCTGGATCTCCTGCACGTGCACTACGCCATCCCGCACGCCACGTCGGCGTGGATCGCCGCGGAGATGCTGGGATCCCAGCGCGACCTGCGGATCGTCACCACGCTCCACGGCACCGACATCACGCTGGTGGGGCTGCATCCTTCCTTCCGGCCCATCACCCGCTTTTCCATCCTCCGCTCGCACGGCCTCACGGCGGTGTCGGAGTTCCTGAAGGGCGAGACCGTGCGGGACTTCGACGTGCCCGGCGAGCGCATCGAGGTGATCCCCAACTTCATCGACACCGAGGTCTTCCGGCCCGGCCTGGAGCCGTGCCACCGCGCCTCCCTGGCGCCGGGCGGTGAGAAGATCGTGATGCACATCTCCAACTTCCGGCCGGTGAAGCGTGTGGAGGACGTGGTGTCGGTCTTCGCGCGGATCCGCAACCGCGTTCCCGCACGGTTGGTCCTGGTGGGTGACGGACCGGACCGGCCCCGGGCGCTGATGCGCGCCGAAGAGCTGGGCGTGCGCGACGACGTGCTCTTCCTGGGGAAGCACGGATCGGTGCATGAGCTGCTGGCGTGCGCGGATCTCTTCCTCCTGCCGTCGGAGAGCGAGTCATTCGGCCTGGCGGCGCTGGAGGCGATGGCGTGTGGCGTCCCCGTGGTGGCGTCGCGCACCGGAGGGATTCCCGAGGTGGTGAAGGACGGTGAGACGGGCTACCTGGCGGAGGTGGGAGACATCGGCGCCATGGCGGACGCGGGCGTGGAGATCCTCGCCGACGAGGAGTGGCGGCGGGAGATGGGTGAGGCCGCCCGGTCCCACGCCCATGCCCACTTCGGTGCCGACGTCGTGGTGCCCCGTTACGAAGACTATTACCGGCGGGTGATCGCGGAGGGCCCCCGCGCGTGAACGCATGGCAGGCGGCGGTGCTGGGGGTGGTGCAGGGGGCCACCGAGTTCCTCCCGGTGTCCAGCTCGGGCCATCTCGTCATCGCACAGACGCTCATGGACATCCACCTGGGCGGGGTGGTGTTCGAGGTGGCGGTGCACGTGGCCACGCTCCTCTCCGTGCTCTGGGTGTACCGGGCACGTGTGGCGGCCCTGGCCGGCGGAGTACTGCGCCTGGAGGCGGACAGTCTCCGCTACGTGGGGCTCCTGGCGCTGGCCACCATTCCCGCCGTGGTGGTGGGCCTCTGGTTCAAGGCCCCCCTCGAAGCGCTCTTCGAAGCACCGCACGCCACGGGGGTGGCGCTCCTGGTCACCGGAGGCCTTCTCTGGTCGGTGAGGGGACGGCTGGCCACCGCCACTCGATCCGCGCCCGACGCCACCGTGGCGCTCCTCATGGGCGTGGCGCAGGCCGTGGCGCTGGTGCCGGGAATCTCCCGGTCGGGCGCCACCGTGGTGATGGCCCTCTGGCTGGGTCTGGAGGCCCGGGAGGCGGCGGCCTTCTCCTTCCTCATGGCGGTGCCGGCCATCCTGGGCGCGGCGGTGCTGCAGGTGCCCCAACTCGGCGCGACGAGCGGTCCGGGTTGGCTGCCGCTGGTGGCCGGCGGAGTGGCGGCGGCGGTGGCGGGCGTGCTGGCCATCCGGACGTTCGTGGCCATGCTGGCGCACCGATCCTTCCACCTCTTCGCCCCGTATTGCTGGACGGTGGGCGGCGCCTTCCTGCTGTACCTGGCGGTGGGGTGAGGGAAGAGGAGACCTGGGAGGGCGGGGACGGCCGCTTCTGGGCCCAGCGCTGGGGCGTGCCGGAAGTGCGTCTCTTCCGCGAGGTGACCTCCACCAACGACGTCCTCCTGGAGGCGGCGCGCGGGACGCTGAAGCCGGGTTCGGTGGCGCTTGCGGAGACACAGACGCGCGGCCGGGGACGGCGGGGACACCGCTGGTTCTCCCCTCCCGGCTCCGGCATCTGGATCTCGGTGTACCTGGCGGTACCGGACGAGGCCCTCCCCGTCCTCCCCCTGGCGGCCGGCGTGGCTTCGGCACGGGCGGTGGAGGAGCGTGCGGGCC
>WGEM01000424.1 GCA_015492755.1 Gemmatimonadota bacterium
CAACCTCGAGGCGCATCGCGGCGCCCCGATGAGTGCGCCCCGAGCGCCGGTCTAGCGGCGGCGCTTCGGGCGGAAGGTCCCCGGCGGGGTGGAGCCCGGTGCCTTGTGGCGGTAGGTGATCCTGCCGCGGTCCAGGTCGTAGGGCGAGAGCTCCAACGTCACCCGATCGCCCACCAGCACCTTGATGCGGAACTTAGCCATCCGGCCGGCGGCGTACGCCAGCACGGTGTGGTCGTTCTCCAGGCGCACGCGGAACTTCTGATCGGGGAGCGTCTCGGTGACGACGCCCTCCACTTCGATGGCTTCCTGCTTCGGCATGGTTCCTCCGGGTCCGGGTGATGGTCTGTTGCCGCTCAGCACAACGGCCGCCACGCGCGATGCGTGACGGCCGTCGTGTGAGCGCGGGTGACCCTTAGAGGGCCACCACGTTCTCCGCCGCCGGACCCTTCGGGCCGGAGACCACGTCGTACTCGACGCGGGCGCCTTCGGCGAGGGTCTTGAACCCGTCAGCCTGAATGGCGCTGTGGTGGACGAAGCAGTCCTTGCTCCCGTCCTCCGGCGTGATGAATCCGAATCCCTTCTGATCGTTGAACCACTTCACGGTTCCCATGGCACGCATATCTGCGCTCCTCTGGTTGTCGCATGTCGGAGCTACGATGACACGTGCGTACCGAATGCTGATGTGTGCGCGGAACTCCCCGCGCGGTATATGGCCGTCCGGCCATAAAAAAAGCGGCGCCGCCCTCAACTCATGAAGGCGCCGCCGTCACAGTTGCTGCATCACCTCCACCTGGGAGGCTGAGCGGGGAAGCTCGCGTCATCGTTGCAGTCTGTCAACCCCGCACGTATGCGCAGCATAGACGCGCTTCAAAACGAGGCGCGACGACCCACCGATCTACTCGCTGATGGGCCGCTTCACCACCGGATTGTCCCAGTCCTGCGCGGAGGAGATGTTGGGCATGCCCCACTGCTCGCCGTTCCACCCCTGGAAGCCCTCCATGCGGAAGGTCCAGAAGCCGGTGGTCATGTCGCTGATGCAGATGAGGCCGTCGGCGTTCCGCACGTCCACGCCGAAGGCGCCGTTGAACTGCGAGTAACGGTCCTTGTTGGGCGGGCCGATGTAGGTGTCGTAGTAGCCCACCGTCACCGGGTTCTCGGGGTCCATGAGGCTGAAGATCTGGAGCCCGTCCAGGTATCCGGAGACGAACACGTAGGGCCAACGCACCTCGTGGTTGTGTACCAGGTGCTCCCAGTGCGCCGTGAAGGCCGAGATGGGCGTCCGGATGTTGGTGGTCTCGCCGTCCAGCGCGGGCTTCAGGTCGAAGATGCGAAGCGGCGCGTACTGGTACTCCGTCTCCGCCACCACGTAGCGGCCGTCGGGGCTGGGCGTGAAGGTGTGGCCGTAGCTCACGCCGGCGATGCCGGTGAGGGTGATGCGGAGCTCCGGGTTCTGGATGTCGGAGACGTCGTAGATGTAGTAGCCGCCGGTGCCGCCGCCGTAGAAGCGGTCCTCGCCGGTGTCGGGGTGGTAGCCTACGTAGAAGTCGTGGTAGCCCCGGCCCGCGCCCCGGCCCAGCGGCGACTCGGGGATGGGTACCATCCCCACGCGGGCGTTCTCCAGGTCGCCCTCCACGATCATCCCCAGGTCGTAGATGAGCGCACCCGGGGCCCGCGCCGTGGTGAAGAGGTAGACCCGGTCGTTGGAGTGCTTGTAGATGAAGATGTTGTGGAAGCCGCCCGGCATCTCCGGCTCACGGATCCGCGCCACCTCCTTCACCGTGCCGGGATCGGGAAGCCCTGTGACGTCCAGCACCACCGCACCCAGGTCGGTGTCGGGGCCGCCCTGCCCGAACTGAAGCGACTGCACCACGTAATAGCGGTCCTTCCACTTGAAGTGCTTCACGTCCATCCCGCCGGTGCGCTGGTGCAGATCCTGGTTTTCGATGCGCCACTCGTAGATGAGCTCGGGCTTCTCCGGATCGGCGATGGAGATGATGTCCATCCCCTTGGGACCCTCGAAGCCGTAGACCATGCGCGCCACGTAGGCGTAGGGGCGATGGAGCTCCTGCTCCACGTCCATGTCCGCCACCGAGAGCCGCGGCCCGAGGGGGAGGTGCCCCAGCACCTCGATGT
>WGEM01000425.1 GCA_015492755.1 Gemmatimonadota bacterium
ACCGTATCCTCATCCGTCGTGGTGCGTACCCTCACCGTGAGGAGATCTCTTGAATCGAACGCCGGAGGAACGCTCGGCGGCGTTGGGCCTTCCCGAGTTGATCGCCATGGGCGTGGGTGGCATGATCGGCGGCGGGATCTTCACGCTGCTTGGAATCGCCATCAACCTGAGTGGACACGCGGCACCCGTGGCGTTCGCTCTGGGCGCAGTGATCGCGTGGACCGCGGGGTATTCCTACATCAAGCTGGCCCTCACCTTCCGTGTGGACGGGGCCAGCTTCACATACGTCGAGCACGCGTTTCCCGAACGTCCCAACCTTGCGGGCCTCGTGGGATGGACCGTGGTGGTGGGATACGTGGGCACGCTGGCGCTCTACGCGTTCACCTTTGGCGCGTATGGCGCGGATCTTCTCGGTGCCCCGGGGTCCGACCTGGTGCGGAGGTTTCTCTCGTCCGGCGTGTTGATGTTCTTCATGGCGGTGAACCTCCTTGGAGCGCACGTGAGCGGGCGCACCGAAGATCTCATCGTCTACACCAAGATCATCATTCTCGGACTTTTCGGTGCCATCGGGCTGGCGAACGCCGACGTGACGCGACTTACTCCCGTGTTCGATCAGGGCGTTCCGGCGGTGTTCGTGGGCGGCGCCGTCATCTTCGTGGCTTATGAGGGATTCCAGCTCATCACCAACGCGGTGACGGAGACACGGGATCCGGACCGGAACATTCCGCGGGGGATCTACGGGTCCATCGCCATCACCTCGGCCATCTACGTCATCATCGCGGTGGTGGGTGTGGGCACGCTCACACCGGATGAGATCGCCACGGCACAGGAGTATGCCCTCGCGGTGGCGGCCGAGCCGGTGCTGGGCGATGCGGGCCGGGTCCTCATCGGGCTGGCTGCGCTTCTGGCCACGTCATCCGCCATCAACGCCACGGAATTCGGCGCGTCTCGGATGATGGCCGACATGGCGGCCGAGGAGATGATGCCACGTGCGTTCTCGTTTCGGAGCCGGACGCGGAACGTCCCGTGGTTGGCCGTGGTGGTGATGACGGCGCTTGCGCTGGCGTTCACCGTGACCAACACGCTGGAGGCCATCGCCGAGTTCTCCAGCCTCACCTTCCTGGGGGTATCCATCGCGGTGAGCGTCGCAAACCTCAAGCTCCGCGAGCGCACCGGAAGCCGGGCGTGGGTCGTGCTCACCGGGATTCTTCTCATGAGCGCGACGGTGGTTCTTCTGGTGCGGCATCTGTGGGCTTCCGACGCTCGGACCCTCGTCTCCATCGCGACGCTGTACGCGTCGGTTTTCGCTGCCGAGTTTCTCTTCAGTCGCCGCGGCTGGCTCCGTCGCCGCGCCACCCCCGCCGGAGGTCGCCGTTGATTCCGCACGCTCGTCCACACGGGGCTCGCTCGGGTCGTGTCTCGCTCCTCCTCCTTCTCGCCGCCGCCTCGTGCGCTCCGGCGCTCAAGCTCACGCCCTCCGACGCGGAGGAGGTGCTCGCCTATCAGGTGCTGGACGCACCCGATCCGGCCCGGCGGGGACCCTACGCGGTGCGTACGCTCTACTACGGGAGCGGCACCGACAGGCACCGGCCCGAGTATCGCGACTCGGTCTCCATCCGCACCGATCCGGTGGACGCCTCGAAGCTGGTGGACCTGGGACGCTCGGCCAAGAGCCGCAACGACTACTGGGGCTTCACGCCCAAGGAGATGCCGCTGAATGCCCGCGTGTGGTATCCCGACGGGGAAGGCCCCTTCCCGCTGGTGCTGGTGGTGCACGGCAACCACGACATGAAGGACTTCTCCGATCCGGGCTACGACTACCTGGGTGAGTTGCTGGCCAGCCGCGGCTACATCCTGGCCAGCGTGGATGAGAACTTCCTCAACGGTGGGATCCGCGGCGAGAACGACGCCCGGGGCTGGTTCCTCCTGAAGCACCTGGAGCTCTTCCGCCGCTTCAACGCCGAGGAGGGGAACCCCTTCCAGGGCAAGGTGGACATGAGCCGCATCGCGCTCATCGGCCACTCGCGGGGTGGCGAGGCGGTGGCCCACGCCGCCGCCTTCAACCGCCTGACCCACTACCCCGACGACGCCACCCTCACCTTCGACTTCGGGTTCGACATCCAGGGGATCATCTCCATCGCCCCGGTGGACGGCCAGTACACGCCCACCGGCCGCAAGGTGGTGGTGGAGGACGTGAGCTACCTCACCTTCCACGGATCGCACGACGGCGACGTGACCAGCTTCCACGGGCTGCGGATCTGGGACCGCCTGGTGCTCCACCCTTCGGATGAAACGCGCTTCAAGTCCGCCATCTACGTGTACCGGGCGAACCACGGGCAGTGGAACACGGTGTGGGGCGCCCACGACCGCGGCCCCAGGAGCGGCCGGTGGCTGGACCTGCGTCCGCTGTTGAGGCCCGAAGAGCAGCGCCGCTTCGCCGAGATCTACGTGTCGGCCTTCCTGGAGGCGGTGCTGAAGGGGAACAAGACGTACCTGCCCATCTTCCGGGATCACCGCGTCATCGGGCAGTGGCTCCCCAGGACGATGTACATCACCCGCCTCCTCACCGACGACTTCCGGCCCCTGGCCACCTTCGAGGAGGACATCGACGTCACCACCGGCACCGAAGAGGGGGTTCGTCTGCGCGGCGACTCGCTGGCGGTATGGAAGGAGGCGACGCTCATGCTCCGCTCCCGGAACCGGCAGAACACCTCGGCGTCACAGGAGAACCAGGCGGTCTTCGTGGGATGGAACAACCGCATCGCCGGCGCTGACACCACGCGCACCGGTCCCCCGG
>WGEM01000426.1 GCA_015492755.1 Gemmatimonadota bacterium
GCGGAGGCCATCCCTGGGTCTTCTCCGGCGCGCTGGCGGGTGAGCCCGAGGAGCTGGAGGACGGCGCCGAGGTGGAGGTGGCGGACCACACCGGCGGCTTCGTGGCGCGGGGACTCTACAACCGCCGCAGCCAGATCCGCGTGCGGCTCTACGCGTGGGAGCCCGTGGCGCTGGACGCGGCGTTCTTCGCGGAGCGCATCGCCGACGCGGTGCGCCTGCGTCGCGACGTGCTGCACCTCATGGACCCGGAGGGCGCCTGCCGGCTGGTCTTCTCGGAGGGGGACGGGCTCAGCGGCCTCACGGTGGACCGCTACCGCGACGTCCTGGCGGTCCAGTTCACCAGTCTGGCGCTGGCACGTCGCGCCGACGGCCTCTACGACGCGCTGCAGGCGCAGACCGGCGCCGACTGCATCGTGCTCCGCACCGAGAAGGGGATCGGTGAGGAGGAGGGGCTGGAGCTCCGCGACGGCGTGGTGCGGGGCGCGTTCCCCGACGCGCCGCTGGAGATCGCCGAGGGCGCGCTCCGCTTCGCGGTGGACGTGCGCACCGGCCACAAGACCGGCTTCTACCTGGACCAGCGGGAGAACCGCCGCCGCGCGGCGGCCTACGCGGAAGGCCGGTCGGTGGCGGACGTCTGCTGCTACACCGGTGGCTTCGCGGTGACGCTGGCGGCGGCGGGTGCCCGCGAGGTGGTGGGCGTGGACGCCTCGGAGCGCGCGCTGGAGCTGGCCCGCGCCAACGCCCGGCGGAACGGCGTGGAGGAGGGGTGCACCTTCCAGCGCTCCGACGCCTTCCGCTGGCTGGAGGCGGCGGCGGACGCGGGCCGCCGCTACGGCATGATCATCCTGGACCCGCCGCGCTTCGCCCGCTCCCGCCGGGGCGTCCCCGGCGCACTCCGCGCCTACGAACGCCTGAACGGTCTGGCGCTCCGCTGTCTGGAGCCCGACGGCGTTCTGGTGACCTGCTCCTGCTCCGGTCGGGTGTCCCTGGAAGACTTCACCTCCGCGCTGGGCCGCGCGGCGGCGGCGGCGGGGCGGCGTGTGCAGATCCTGGAACGGGGCACGCAGCCGGCGGACCACCCGGTGTCGGCCACCTGCCCGGAGTCCGCCTACCTCAAGTGCCTGGTGTGCAGGGTGGTGTGAGGGGTCACCGGCCCACCCGCCGCAGATACGCTGCCGGCGGCATCACGCGCACACCCGTGACGGCAGTTCCGAGCAACAGGTATTCTGACAATCTGCGTCGAGTGGACTTCCGGCGGGCGCATTTCCGCGGAAACGCGTTGCCCTCGCGCGGCACCCCCCTCAGTCGCAGATGCGCTCCACACCCTCCAGCGCGTCGAACCCCCCATCAAAGGACACGATGCGCCGCACGCCCCGCCGCTCCATCACTGCGGCGTGGATGGCAGCCCGGGCGGAGCGTTCCTCGCGCGCCATGACCAGCCCGCGGGCCCGGAGCGCATCCGCCACCTCCACCGCGAACACCTCGTCCGCCAGCTCCAGGAGCGCGTCCACGCACGGCCCCACCGCGTCGCGCCGGCGAATGGCGGTGTAGCGGTGGAGGATCTCCTGAATGACCTCCACGTCCGTCACCAGCCGCTCTTCGGCGGCGATGAGGCGCTCCAGGATCCGCCGGGTGGCGTCCTTGTTGGGGTGGGGCGCCCCCACCAGGTACATGGGAACGTTGGAGTCCAGGAAGATCATAGCGCGCCGTCCAGGTAACCCCGGACGATCTCCGCCTCCATCTCCTCCGGCGACCCCGTGGGGTAGGCGTGCTTCGCCGCCTCGCGCACCACCATGAGCTTCCTGGCCGCGGGGCGCTCCGGATCCTCGGCACGGGCGCGGCGGAGCACCTGCCGCACATACTCCGACACCGTCATCCGGCGACGGCGCGCCGCGGCCCGGACGGCCTGGAACTCCTCGTCCTCCATGAGGACCTGCAGCCGATGACTCATGTGATGAGTATCATATACTCATGAATGATCCTACAGCCGTCTCCCGCCTGCCCCCTCACCCCATGAGTTCGTAGAGCCCCCGCGGGGCGGAGGAGCCGGGAAAGACCCGTTCCGCCTGCGCCGCCGTGAGGTCGAAGGTGCCGGCGATGGCGCCCTTGAGGACGGCGCGGGTGTCCAGCGTGGGCCGGAGGTCCCGCCCCTCGTAGAGGGCGCCCTCCGCCAGCCCCGGCCAGTCCGCCACGATGCGGCTGCGGGAGAGGAGGGGGCCCAGCACGAAGCCCGCGCCGGCGGTTCCGTGGTCGGTACCGCCGGTGCCGTTGGGGTGCACCGTGCGTCCGAACTCCGTCATCACCACCACGGTGGTGCGGCTCCAGGCCTCACCCATCTCCTGGCGGAAGGCCACGAGCCCCTGGGCCAGCCGGGCCAGGAGCCGGTCCAGCGGCCCACCCACCAGGCCCTGGTTGGCGTGGGTGTCCCATCCGCTGAACTCCAGCGCTGCCACATTGGGACCGTCGGGTCGGCGCAGGAAACGCGCCGCCGCGCGCAGGATGGCTTCGGGGGCGGCGCGGCTGCGGGCGCGCGGCCCGGGCCCGCCGCCGCCCATGGGCGCGTCTCCGCCCTGGCCCATCTCCTCCACCACCTCCTTCATCTGGAGCGCCGCCTCGAAGCGGCCGTGGAGCGCCCGGTCGGCGCGGTACAGCAGGCTCAGCCGGTCCAGGTAGGCGTCGTCGGTGACGCCCAGCTCCACCGGGCTCCAGGTGCTCACCGGGAAGGGCCCCGAGAGCGAGCGCGGAAGCCCTGCCGCGATGGCGATGCCCGAGCGCTCCCCGTCCATGATCTGCAGGAGTCTGTTCAGCCACCCGTCGGATCCGCCGTCGGGCCGGTCCAGCCCCGTCTCCAGGATGGCCTGACCGTCGAAGTGCGACCTGGTGCGGTAGGGGATGGCCAGGGCGTGCAGGCCCACCAGCTCGCCGGCGTCCCAGAAGGAGCGCAGCGGCGCCAGCCCCGGCGCCAGCGCGAAGCCGTCGCTCAGCGGCGTCAGGTCGGCGGCCTGGAACGCCATGGGCCCCCGCGCCGACGCGTAGGCCGGATCGTCGATGGGCACCAGCGCCGCCAGCCCGTCGAAGCCGCCGCGCAGCAGCACGAAGACGAATCGATTCGATCCCGGCACCTGCGCGAAGCGGGCCAGCGGCGCGCCGAAGGTGGCGATCCCGCCCAGGCACATCCCCCGGAGGAAGGTCCTCCGGTCCATCACGGCTCCCTGCGTCGGTCCACACATCGTCGTCACCTCCACTGAAAGGCCGGGCCGGCCAGCGCCAGCGTGAAGCGTTCATCCCGGGGCACCGAGGAGTCCGCCAGCACCCGGCGGAGCGGGTCGTCCGCCGGCACGTCCACCACCTCCAGAAGGCGCTCCGGCTCCGGCGTCCTCCGCCGGGCGCCGCGGAGCAACCGGTCCGCCAGCGTCCGCGCCAGCTCCGCCCGGTTCATGAGTCCGTCGGGGTCGCCCCACTCCCGGAGCGTGTCGCCGTAGCCCTTGGGGGCCTCCGGCGCCCAGAGGGCATGTCGGAGCTGTTCCAGCAACTGGGCCACGGGACCCGGCGCCTCCCGGGCGTGGAAGGTGCGGAAGACCGCCACCACCCAATCCTGGGGCGTGCGGAACTTGCGCGTCCCGGGGTCCCAGGCCGCCTCCAGCTCCACCAGCGCCAGCGACACGCGGCGCAGATCACCCCGGCTCTCGCGGAAGACGCCGGCCAGCTCCTCCACCGCTTCGAGCGGCGGGTCGTCGGACACGAAGTGGCGCACCAGCTTGGTAGCCACGAAGCGGGCGGTGCTGGGGTGCGCGCAGAGGTCTCGGATCACCTCCTTCCCTTCCCGCTCCCCCCGCTCCCTGTACGTGCGCCCCAGCACCGTCTTGGCTCCCGGCTCGTGGAGCACCTCGCGGAATACGAACCCGAAGCGCTCCCGCCTGCGGCCGCCCCGTCGGCCCGGCGCCGGACCCAGTCCCGCCACGGTCCAGCCGGTGAGGATACGCGCCAGCGCCTCCACGTCGGCCTGCGTATAGCCTCCGTCCACACCCAGTGTGTGCAGCTCCAGCAGCTCGCGGGCGTAGTTCTCGTTGAGGCCGCGGGGCCGTCCGCGCCGGGCCGATCCCCGACCGCCCCGCGAGCCGGGCCCGATGGACTGGGCGTTGTCCAGATAGATGAGCATGGCGGGGTGGCGTGCCGACGCCAGCACCATGTCGGTGAAGCTGCCCAGCACGTGGGGCCGGATGGCGGTGCGTTCGTAGTGGCCCGCCAGGAGCCGCACCGGCGCCGAGTCCCGGACCGACACGCAGAGATGGTTGGACCAGAACGCCACCAGCCGCTCCACGAACGGGTGCTCGGTGGCCACCCTCCGGTCCAGCACCGCGTGGGCCTCGGCGCGGCTCACCTCGCCCACTTTTCGAGCCACAGGGCGGATCTTCTCCTGGTCGCGGGTGCGCTGCGCCGCCCGGAACTCGTTCAGGAGCGAGCCCAGCTCCTCCAGATCCGGTCCGTCCAGCGGCTCGGGACGGCCGCGCTTCACCTGATCCCTCAGCCACCCCCGCGGGTCGCGGAGCCCACCGGCCTCGCCGATGCGCGCCCCCAGCCCGAACCGATTCAGTGCCCTGAGTCGTGGGTCCATGACTTCACTGCCTCGTCCCAGTCTCGTGCGCCCCCGCCCTACACCCTCTGGAAGCGCGGACGCGGCCGGCCGTTAAAGAGGCGGCGACGGGAAACGGAGCCGCCCGCCCTGTGACGGAGCCGGCGGCGCGCCCTATCTTCGCTGGCCATGACGTCACGCCCCCACCGCGCTCCGCTCCTTCTCGCCCTCCTCGCGGCGGCGTCCCTCCCGGGGTGCCGCGCGGCGGAGCCCGGCGGCTCCGAATCGCAGGCGGAGGCCGAGGCGCTCTTCCAGCTCCTGGCCACCGCCATCCAGGACGCCGACACCGCCCTCATCGAAGACCTCTTCTGGCCCGAGGCCACCTACGAGGACTTCGCCACGCAGCAGGAGTACCGGGGGCTGGAGGAGATCGTGGGCTACCTCACCGCGCGACACCGCTGGGCGGACGGTGTGTACTGGAACGCCGGCCGTGTGCACGCCACGCTGGACGGCGCCGTGGGCGAGTGGGTCTTCTCCGGTGTCCACGCGCGGCCCATCGGGGGGCTCGTCCCCGAGGGCACCGGCCGGGAGGTGGTGCTCTACGGCGTCACCATCCTGGAGCTCGAGGGGGACCGGATCATCCGCGCCGCCGACTACACCGACACCGCGCCGCTCTGGCTGCAGCTCGGCGGGCGCATCACGCTTCCCGGAGGCGAGATCATCGAATGGGACGGAAACTGAAGCGGACGCTGGTGGGCGTGGGGGCTCTGGTGGGGCTCGCGCTGCTGGGCACTGCGGCAGCGGTGCACCGGCTGCGGGTGGGCCCGCCGCTCCCTTCCGGGACGCTGGAGATCGCCGGGCCGGAGGCCCCGGTGGAGGTCTTCTGGGACACGGCGGCGGTGCCACACGTCTTCGCCGCCTCGGAGCGGGACGCGCTCTTCGCCCAGGGGTTCCTCCACGCCCGCCATCGCCTCTGGCAGATGGAGATGTTCCGGCGGGTGGCCACGGGGCGCCTCTCGGAGATCTTCGGCGAGCAGGCGCTGGAGTCCGACCGCTTCCTCCGGACACTGGGACTTCACCGCGCCGCGCGGCGGGCGGTGGAGGCGCTCTCGCCGGAGACGCGTGCGCTCCTGGATGCCTACGTCGCAGGGATCAATGCGGCGCTGGAGGAGTGGCCCGGCTTCCTCCCGGCCGAGTTCGTGATCCTCCGGATCCGCCCCGAGCCCTTCACCGCGGCGGACGCGGTGGCCATCGAGAAGATCATGGCGTGGGATCTGGCGGAGTACGGCGAGACGCTCCGCATGGTGGAGGCGTACCGGCGACTGGGCCCCGAAGGCTTCCAGCGGGTGCGGCCCCACTACCCGGAGTGGGGCGTCACCATCCTGGGCGACACGCCCTGGCCCGGCCGCGTGGAGGACGGGCTCCCGGAGGTGCTCCCCCCAGGCCTCGAAACCGACGGGGGAAGCGCCGGCGGCGACGAGGCGGCGGGAGGCGCGGCCCCGGGCGCGTTTCCACGCCCGACGCGCACCACCCTTGGCGAGACCAAAGCGGCCGCATCCTATACGCTCCCCTCCGCCGACGTCCTCGCCTCCGCCCGCATCCCCGACGCGCTCCTTCCGCTCCTGAAGGCCACCAACGCGGTGCGGGCCTCCAACTCGTGGGTGGTGGGCCCGGAGCGCTCGGCGTCGGGGCGGCCGCTCCTGGCCAACGACATGCACCTGGCGCTGAACCAGCCCACCATCTACTACCTGGTGGGGCTGCACGCCCCCGGGCTGGACGTGGTGGGAATGAGCATCCCCGGCGCGCCCGGCGTGGTGGCGGGGCACACCGGCGGCGTGGCGTGGGGCTACACCAACGCCTCACTGGACGACACCGACCTCTTCATCGAGCGGGTGGACCCCGCCGACTCCACCCGCTACCTCACGCCCGACGGGAGCGCGCCCTTCACCTACCGCACCGAGGTGATCCCGGTGCGGGGCGGCGGCGCCGACACGCTCACGGTGCGCGAGACCCGTCACGGCCCCGTCATCACCGGCGTGGAGGCGCGGGTGGGCGAGGAGCTCATCGCGCTGCGGTGGGTGGCCCACGACCCCGGCACCACCTTCGACGGCATCCTGCGGCTCAACCGCGCCCGCACCGCCGACGACGTGGTGCGCGCGCTCCGCCTCTTCACCAACCCGCACCAGAACGTGGTCTTCGGCGATACCGCCGGCGGGTGGGGCTACTGGATGGCGGGCCGGATTCCCCGCCGCCCGTGCCGGTGCGCGCCCATCCTGCCGGTGCCCGGGTGGACGGGGGAGCACGACTGGCAGGGCTACCTGGACTTCGAGGAGCACCCCCACGCGCTGGCGCCGGAACAGGGCTACATCGTCACCGCCAACAACCGGCAGAGCCGCACGCCCGTCTCGGAGCTCATCAACGACGGGAACTGGTGGGCGCCGTACCGGGCGCAGCGGATCACGCAGCTCCTGGAGCTCACCCCCGTGCACGACGCGGCGAGTATGGTGCGCACACAACTGGATCACGTGAGCCTCCAGGCGCTCCGCATGCGGCGGGTGGCGGCGGCGTCCTTCCGGGCGGCCGGTCTCGCCCGCGAGGCGGCGCTCCTGGAGGCCTGGGACGGCGCCCACCCCCTGGACGCCGTGGAGCCCACGCTCTACCACGCCTGGTGGCGCCGCCTCCGCAGCCTGGTGGCGGAGGAGATCTACGGCGGCGAGCCGGGCTACCTGGCGCTCTCGGCGCTGGAGCGGATGCTGGAGGCGGGGGAGGTGGGCCCCGACCTCCTGGCCCGGGCCGCCTCGCTGGGGGCGGGGGACGCCGCCGGACGCACCTGGGGCGAGGCGCACACCCTCACGC
>WGEM01000427.1 GCA_015492755.1 Gemmatimonadota bacterium
GCGGGGTGTGCTGGCCATGGCACACCGCTTCCGGTCCCTGGGCCTCGAGAGCTGCATCGTACCCGGGGACAACGCTTCCGAGGCGGGCGTCCTGGACGGGCTGCACGTGCGTCCGGCGTCGCACCTGAGCGAGGTACTGGCCCATCTCGCCGGGGAACGCCGGATCGAGCCCCTCCGCGTGGATCCCGAAGCGCTCCTTCGCGCGGGGCGCGAGGCCGGTCCCCGCCTCACGGACGTGCGGGGTCAGGCGCTGGCCAAGCGGGCACTGGAGGTGGCGGCCGCGGGGTCGCACCACCTCCTTCTGGTGGGGCCGCCGGGGGCGGGCAAGACCATGCTGGCGCGGAGGCTCCCGGGCATCCTGCCGCCGCCCACCCTGGCGGAGGCGCTGGAGACCACCCGGATCCACTCGGTAGCGGGTCTGCTGGCCCCGGGGGAAGCCCTGGTGGTGTCGCGCCCGTTCCGGGCGCCCCACCACACCGTGAGCGATGCGGGGCTGGTGGGCGGTGGGCGGCCCGTACGGCCCGGCGAGGTGTCGCTGGCGCACAACGGCGTGCTCTTTCTGGACGAACTCGCAGAGTTCCGCCGCCACGTCCTGGACAGCCTGCGACAGCCGCTGGAGGACGGGCACGTGCGCATTTCCCGGGCCGCGGGGTCGCTTCGCTTCCCGGCACGCGTGCTCCTGGTGGCGGCCATGAATCCGTGCCCGTGTGGGCATCACGGGGACGGAACGGACCGCTGCCTGTGCGATCCGGCTCTGGTCCGCCGCTACCACGGCCGGGTGTCGGGTCCGCTCCGGGAGCGCTTCGACCTCCAGGTGAGCGTCCCGGCGGTGGACCCGGAAGCGCTGGGCGGCTCACCCCGGAGCGACGGATGCGAGGGGGCGGCGGCGCGCATCGCCCGAGCCCGGGCTGTGCAGGTGGAGCGCTTCCGGCGCGTTCCGGGGGTGTACGCCAATGGCCAGATGACGCCGTCCCTCCTGCGTCGGCACTGCCGCCCCGGGCCCGACGCCCTCCCGCTCCTGGCGGAGGCCATGCGCCGGCTGGGTCTCTCCGCCCGCGGGCACGACCGGGTGCTGCGTGTGGCCCGCACCATCGCCGACCTGGAGGGTTCCGCGGTGCTGGCAGGTCACCACGTGGCCGAGGCGCTCCAGTACCGGTTCGCCTGAGCGCCGGAGGCGGCGCCTCGGCCCCGGGTGCCGCGGCGCCCGGAGGGGCGGGGCCCGGGGGTATCCTCCAGCGTCCGTCATCTGCTAGCTTGCGCGCGAGCCATGGCGTCTCACGCCCCCGGAGCCCATGACACGACCCTCGGTGTACCTGGACCACGCAGCCACGTCCGCCCTCCGGCCGGATGTGGTGGCGGAGGCCATGGCTGACTTTGTGCGCACCTGCGGCGGGAGCCCCGGAAAGGGCTCCCACGCGGTAGCGCGCATCGCGTCCGAAGTGGCGGATCGTTGCCGAAGCCGTGTGGTGAAGGTCCTGGGGCTCGACGGCGACCCTCGTCGCGTGGCGTTCCAGCCCAACGCCACGGTGGCGCTCCACGTGGCGCTGCACGGAGTGCTGGAGGACGGCGACGTGGTGGTTCGCACCGTCTTCGACCACAACTCGGTCCGTCGGCCGCTGGGTCACTTGGCGCGGCGTCGCGGCGTGGAGGTCCGTGTGCTGGGGGGCAGCCCCGACGGCGAGGTGGACCTGGATGAGCTGGATCTGCTGCTGGATGGCGCGCGGCTCCTGGTGGTGACGGCGACCAGCAACGTGCTGGGCACCCGCCTGCCTCTGGCTGCGATGGCCGCCCGCGCCCGCGCCGCTGGTGCGCTGGTGCTGGTGGACGCGGCGCAGGCCGGAGGGCAGACCCGCTGCGCATTCGTCGCCGAAGGGGCGGACATGGTGGCGTTCACCGGCCACAAGGGGCTGCTGGGTCCCCAGGGCACCGGGGGCCTCTGGGTCCGGGAAGGTGTGGACGTGCGTCCGTCCATCTTCGGAGGCGGTGCTCCGTCGGAGGCGTGGGATATGCCGGTGTCCATGCCGGCGCGGTTGGAGGCGGGCACGCTCAACGCTCCCGGCCTGGCGGGGCTGGATGCCGCGCTGGCAACCATCGAGGAACGGGGCCTGGAGGATCTGGTGCGCCATGTGGCGGAAATGAAGGCGCGCCTCCGCGCCGAGCTGGAGGGTGTGCCCGGCGTCCGGGTGCGCTCGCCTTCCGCCGAGGACGGGGTGGGCATCGTCCTGGTGGAAACGCCCGGGCTCGACCCGGGCGCCTTGGCGGATCGCCTGGACCGGGAGTGGGGTGTAATGACCAGGGCGGGGCTCCACTGCGCACCGGAGACGCACCGCCTGCTGGGTACGGAAGGGACGGGTGCGCTGCGCCTCTCCGTGGGGTGGTGTACGACGGAAGACGACATCCAGTGGGCGTGTCGGGCCCTCGACGCGCTGACGAGCAAGGGATCTACGCGGGGAGCGCCCGGAGATCGACCATGAGACTCTTCATCGCACTCAACCTCCCGAAGAAGGAGCGCCAGCGCATCTATCGCGCCGTGCGTCCCATGCGGGACGAGGCCCTGCCGGTGCGATGGCTGGATCTCGACACGTTCCACCTGACGCTGAAGTTCCTCGGTGAGGTGCGCCGCGAAGACATCCCCGTCGTCGAGGAGGCGATGCAGCGGGTGGCGCAGTCCACCAAGCCGTTCAGCGCGAAGGTGGGGGGCTTCGGGGCCTTCCCCACCATCCGCAGGCCCAGAGTGCTCTGGGTGGGGGTGGAGGCCTGCCCGGAGCTGAGGTGCCTGAAACAGGACCTGGAGTGGACGTTGGGGGCGTGCGGGTTCGAAGCCGAGACCCGGGCCTTTCATCCGCACATCACGCTGGGGAGGGCCCGCGACGCCCGCGCAGGTGCGTTCCGCGGGCTGGATTCCCTCATGGCATCGCTGGACTTCGAAGGCACGATGAACGTGCGGTCGCTGGAGCTCATGCGCAGCCATCTTTCGCCTGAAGGTGCACGCTATTCCGTACTGTCCAGCGCGCGCCTCCAGGCATGAGCCGGATTCGAAGGGACGACGGGAGACTGAGGAGGGAGGTGGCACGGTGTTGAAGAAGGTGGTGGTGGTGCTGCTGCTGGTGGCGGTGGCCTACGCCGGATTCCGTTGGGGTGGCCTGGTGTTCCCGAGGCTGGAGCGGGCGCTGGGCGTGGACGCCACGGCGCGTCCCGTGGAGGAGGCGGGCCCCACGCCGGAGCTGGCGGAGGAAGCGTTGGATCGTTTCGAGCGGTTCCGCGACGGTGAGCTGGGCGACCGCGTGGCCTTCGACGGACGCGAACTCACCGCGGTGGTGCGCCATGCGCTCCCCGGGCTGATCCCGCCCGGTGTCGCCGAGCCGTCGGTGCGTCTTCGCGACGGTAAGGTGGAGGTCACGGCCAGGGTCGCGGTGGAGGACTTCCCGGAGTTGCCCCGACTGGACCAACTGGCGGGTCTCCTTCCGGACACCGTGGACGTGGAGGTGCGGGGGAGCCTCGTGCCCCTGGACCAGGGGACGCTGGCGCTGGTGGCCGATGGGGTGCGCGTGGCGAAGATCCCCGTCCCCGAGCGGATGGTGGCGGACGTGCTGAAGGCGCTGGGACGATCGGGTCCGGCGAGCCTTCCGCCCAACGGTGTGCTGGTGCCCATGCCGGATGGTGTGGAGGCGGTGTTCGTGCTGGGCGATTCCCTCGTGCTTCGCGCCAAGCCGGGCCCCGCCGGAGGGCGCTGAAGGTGGCCCGCCTCCTGGTCGTCGACGATGAGAGGGGCATCCGCGACGCCCTCATCCAGCTCCTGGAGTACGAGGGCCATGAGGTTGTGGGCGTGGCGGATGGCGCGGAAGCGCTCCTGGCGGCGGACCGTACCGAGCCCGACGTCGTGTTCCTGGACGTGAAGATGCCGGGGATGGACGGGCTGGAGGTCCTGGAGCGACTGCGCGCCGAATACCCCGGTGTGGTGGTGATCATGATCTCCGGACACGGCACCATCGAGACGGCGCTGGAAGCCACGCGTACCGGGGCGTACGACTTCCTGGAGAAGCCGCTGGACTCCGACCGCCTCCTGGTGACGCTCCGACGGGCGCTGGAGTTGAAGGGTCTGACGCGGAGGATCCAGGATCTTCGCCATCGGGTGGAGGGCCGCGACGAGATCGTGGGGGACTCTCCCGCCATCCGCAGGGTCCTGGCCCGGGTGGAGCGGGTGGCCCCCACCGACGCGCGGGTGCTCATCACCGGAGAGAACGGCACGGGGAAGGAGTTGGTGGCCCGGGCCATTCACAGGCTTTCGCCCCGGGCCGACGCCCCCTTCGTGGAGGTCAACTGTGCAGCCATCCCCTCGGAACTCATCGAGTCCGTCCTCTTCGGACATGTGAAGGGCTCCTTCACCGGTGCCGTCTCGGACCACGTGGGGAAGTTCCAGCAGGCCGACGGGGGGACGCTCTTTCTGGACGAGATCGGAGACATGTCGCTCAATGCCCAGGCCAAGGTCCTCCGGGTGCTGGAGGAGGGCGTGGTGACGCCGGTGGGCGGGAGCGAGCCGGTGCGGGTGGACGTGCGGGTGGTGGCGGCCACCAACAAGGATCTGGAGGCGGCCATCGAGGATGGGGTGTTTCGCAAAGATCTGTACTACCGCCTCAACGTCGTGCCCATCGAGATTCCGCCGCTGCGGGAGCGACGCGAAGACATCCCGCTCCTGGTGGCCCACTTCGTGCGTCAGCTCTCGGAGGGCGAAGGCATCACGCCCCGGCGTATCTCGGACGAGGCGGTGCGACGCCTGGAGGCTCTCCCCTGGCCGGGGAACGTGCGGGAGCTTCGCAACACCGTGGAGCGGCTCCTGATCCTGGCGGAAGGGAATGAGGTGCGCGCCGCCGACGTGGAGCGTCTGGTGGGGATGCGTGGCGGGGGAGGAGGCGCGGAGGAAGCGCTTCTGGAGCTCGAGACCTTCCAGGAATTCAAGGACGCCGCCGAGCGCGCCTTCATCGCGCACAAGCTCCGCCAGCACGACTGGAATGTGGCCGAGACGGCCCGCCGCATCGGGATGCCGCGCTCGAACCTCTACAAGAAGATCGAGAAGTACGGGCTGGTTCGCGACGCATGAGGTCCCCAGCCCCGGCAGGCGGGGCCGGCGCGCCGCACCCGGGGTTGGCGGGCGGCGCGCCTCCGTGTTAGAATCGGCGCGACAATCGCACGAAGGGGTGGCCCATCTCGGAAGCCGGTGCAAGTCCGGCGCGGCCCCGCCACTGTGAGAGGTCCGAGCGCGTCTCGGAACGATCGTTCAACATGCCACTGGGGCGATGTGCCCTGGGAAGGCGAACGGTCGGCCTCGAGCCAGGAGACCTGGCCCGCCCCGTGAGCCATTCATCTCCGCGGGGAGATGGGCGGGTTTTCTTTTGCCCCTGCCGGGGAACCGCGCCCGTACTCCTCCGTGGGAACGGGAGGTTCCCAACATGGTCCAAGCAGTCCCCAGATTCCGGCAGATCGCCGCCGTCCTCGCCTGCCTCACCCCCTGCGCACCGACCCACGCCGGCGCACAGGAAGAACCGGTCTTCCCGCTGGAAGGTCTCGTGGTGACGGCATCGCCCACGCCGCTGGAAGAAGCGCGGGTCCCGGTGCACGTCACCGTTCTGGATGGCGACGAGCTGCGCGCCCGGGGCATCGTGACCGTCGCCGACGCCCTGCGTGAGGTCACCGGCGCCCACGTGGTGCGGAGCGGGTCGTACGGCGCCGTCACGTCCCTCTTCCTGCGCGGAGCCGAAAGCGATCACGTGCTGGTCCTCGTGGACGGGGTGCAGGTGAACCGGCCTGGAGGCTCGTTCGACTTCGCAGGGCTGACGCTGGACAACGTGGAACGCATCGAGGTGGTGCGCGGTCCGGCGAGTGCGCTCTACGGCTCCGACGCCGTGGCGGGCGTGGTGCACGTCATCACCCGCCGGGGCGGAGGCGCGCCGCGTCTTGACGTACGGGTCCGGGCGGGGGCCTACAGCCGGCGCGACGTGGCGGTGGACCTGGCCGGCGGCGGTGCCCGCTCGGGATATGCGCTCAGCGTGGCCCGGACCAGCACCGACGGGATTCTGGCCTTCAACAACCAGCACAGGAACACGACCCTCTCGGCGGCGGGACGCTTCGCTCCGGACGCCCGAACGCTGGCGGAGGTGACCTTCCGGGCGGGAGATCGCGCCTACCACTTCCCCACCGACGGGGCAGGAAACGTGGTGGACCGGAACGCGTTCACCTTCGGCGACGGGGTGGCGCTGGGCCTGCACCTCGCGCGCGCCGTGACCAGTCGTCTCCGCCTGAGCGCGAGGCTGGGCGTCACCGACACCGACACTGGCTCGGATGACCAGCCGGACGATCCGGCGGATACCCTCGGCTTCTTCGGATTCAACAGCCTCGACCATATCCGCCGCACCTCCCTGGATCTGCGGTCTCACCTGGACATCGCGGGCGCCGTGCTCACCGGGGGTGTGGAGTGGGAAGCGCAGCGGCAGCGTTCGTTCAACGAATCCATGAGCCAGTTCGGAGCGAGTTCGGGGCGCAGCGTCTTCTCACGGGAGAACCGCGCCGCCTACCTTCACATCTCGCGCAGCGCGGCGCGTGTGGCGGTGAACGGCGGCCTCCGGGTGGAAGACAACGAACGTTTCGGCTCGTTCACCACATGGAGCCTGGGCGCCACGTGGTTCGCCGATTCCCACGGTAACGTCCGCCTCCGCGGTGCGGCGGGGCGGGCGCTGAAGGAACCCACCTTCTTCGAAAACTTCGCCAGCGGCTTCGCCCGGGGGAATCCGGATCTGAAGCCGGAACGTTCCACCTCGTGGGAGCTGGGTGCGGACGCCACGCTCGCCGGCGGGGACGGTGAACTCTCCGTCACATGGTTCCACCAGTCGCTGCGGGACCTGATCCAGTACACCTTCACGCCCCCCGTGGAGGGCGGCCCGAACTTCTTCAACGTGGCGGAGGCCGACGCGTCCGGGCTGGAGGTGGAGGCGTCACTGGAACTGGGCCCGGCTCGCGCCGGCGTGGGGTGGACCTGGCTGGACACGGAGGTGAAGGACTCGGGCTTCGATGAAGGGCCCGGCGCCGCCTTCGTCCAGGGGGAGCCTCTTCTGAGGCGACCGGCCCACACGGTGAGCCTGAACCTGAGTTACGCGCCCACCCCGGCGCTGTCCCTCTTCGCCGACGCGCGCATCGTCGGCACGCGGTCGGACCGTGACTTCTCCACCTTTCCGGCCACGCCCGTGACGTTGGAGGCGGTCCACGACGTGGCGGTGGGAGCGAGGTGGGAGCTGATGCGCGCGGGCTCGGGTGGTGCGGGACTCACGCTGGACGCGCGCGTGGAAAACCTCCTGGACGAGAACTACCAGGAGGCATTCGGCTTCCCGGCTCCCGGGCGCGCCCTGGTGGTGGGAGGGACCGTCACGCTGGGTGGCCGTTGAGGCGAACGGCCGTGTGACCCGGCGGGGGCGGCCGGCGTGGGACGGCCGTCCCCGCCGGTCCGGCCTCAGCGGACGATCCGGGCGCCGTCGGGGAGGTCGTACAGCGCCTCCATCGTCCGGTAGTCCCGGGCGGTGAGGGACGTGGCGGTATTGGTGGGATACATGACGTCCCGCGGCTCGTCGCTGTGCATCTGGATGCCCAGGGCGTGCCCCATCTCATGGGCCGCGACCAGCTGAATCTGGCGTGGCGACGCGACGCCCCCCTGTCCGGGTACGCGCGTGGCCAGCTCCAGCTGGACCACCTCGAGGCCGGTGGCGGGGGACCAGCGGGTGCGGGCGCGGCCCAGCGTCCGTCCGCCCAGCGAGGTTCGCCAGACTACGGAGAAGTCCGCAGGGCGCTGGCCGGTGAGATCCACCGAGATGGGGAATGGTTGCCGGTTCCAGGCGCGCACCCCCAGCGCCGCCGCCCGCTGGAGGCGTCGCGCGTCCGCCACCGACTCGAAGTCGGGGAGCGGTACGTGCACCACCACCGGGCCGCTGTGCTCCCGCCACCGCCGGATCTCCACCGTGCCGGTCCGGTCGAGTTCGGCGCAGAGGTAGCCGGCGCCGGGGCATACCTGCGATGCGGGGAGCTCCGGCCCGTCGGGCCGGGACGCACCGGGCGGGTCCCCGCCGGTCCAGTCCTCCGCGTTCGTCTCGATGCAGACCTCAGGGGACTCCTCGGGGCAGGGGTTGGCCGGCCCCGACGTGGGGTGCGCGGCGCTCTGCAGCAGGCTCCACATGCCGAACGCCACCAGCGCCAGCGCGGCCAGCGTCAGGGGGCGGATGCGGGGTCGGGTCATGGACACGTCGGTTCTGGAGTGATGGACGCGGCTCCACGGACGGGCACCCGGTGCCGGCGAACGGAGGGAGCTCCGGTTG
>WGEM01000428.1 GCA_015492755.1 Gemmatimonadota bacterium
GCGCTGGACGCCCGCCTCCGCGAGGTGGAGACGGAGCTGGAGGGACTGCTTCTGCGCATCCCCAACACCCCCCTCGACGAGGTTCCCGGGGGGGGCGAGGAGGCCAACCGGATGGTGCGGGAGTGGGGTGAGCCCGTGTCCTTCGACTTCCCGCCCCGCCCGCACTGGGAGCTGGGCGAGCGGCTGGGGATCCTGGACCTTCCCGCCGGCGCGCGCATCAGCGGGTCCGGCTTTCCCGTGCTCCGCGGCGCCGGCGCCCGCCTGCAGCGCGCCCTCATCAACTGGTTCCTGGACGTGCACACGGGAGAGCACGGCTACACCGAGCTCCGGGTCCCGTACCTGGTGAGCGCCGAGACCATGACGGGCACGGGGCAGCTCCCCAAGTTCGCCGACGAGTCGTATCACATCGAGCGGGACGACCTCTGGCTCATCCCCACGGCGGAAGTCCCGGTGACGAATCTGCACCGCGATGAGATCCTCTCCGCGGACCGCCTGCCCGTGCGCTACACCGCGTACTCGCCGTGCTTCCGCCGGGAGGCGGGTGCGGCGGGGAAGGACACGCGCGGACTCCTCCGCGTGCACCAGTTCGACAAGGTGGAGCTGGTGCGCTACGAACATCCCCACCGGAGCCGCGACGCGCTGGAGGAACTCACCCGCGAGGCGGAGGTGCTCCTGGAGCGCCTGGGGCTTGCCTACCGCCGGGTGCTCCTCGCCGCGGGGGACACGGGGGCGTCGGGCGCCATGACGTATGACCTGGAGGTCTGGGCCCCCGGAGTGGAGCGGTGGTTGGAGGTCTCGAGCTGCACCACCTTCACCGACTATCAGGCGCGCCGGGCGAACCTGCGTTTCCGGGAGCGTCAGGGCGAGAAGCCCCGGTTCGTCCACACGCTCAACGGATCCGGCCTGGCGCTCCCGAGGGTGATGGCCGCCCTCCTGGAGACGTACCAGGAGCCTGACGGGTCGGTCCGGCTGCCCGAGGTGTTGCACGCGTACGCGGGTGCGGATCGCCTCACCCCGCCGGAGTGAGCCCGGCAGGGGGGAGTTCGCCTGATGATGCGGATCAAGTGGCCCATTGCGGTTGCGACGCTCTTCGTCGCACTGCTGGGCTGGTACGTGATCTACACGCAGGGGATCGTGGAGCAGGTGGAGGAGAGTTCCAAGCTCCTCTCCCGCGTCTACGTGGAGGTGCAGCAGGGGCTCACCACCGACGATCCCACGCGCGAGACGCAGGCGCTGCTGAACCTTCAGGCCATCGTCAAGGAATCGGGCGTTCCGCTGGTGTTGATGGGTCCGGGGGACACCGTGCTGGGTGTGGCGAACCTCCCCTTCGATGCGGACCCCGAGGCACCCGAGGGACAGGAGCGCATCCGGGCGTACGTGCGGAGTCTCGACCAGCGCAATCCGCCGGTGGGGGACCCGAACCGGATGCACATCCACTACGGCGACACCCCCGAGGTGCGAAACCTGCGCTGGATCCCCTGGCTCCAGGCCGGGGGACTCCTCCTCACGGTGTTCGTGGGCTTCACGCTCATCCGGTACCAGCGCCGCGCGGAGAGTGAGAAGGCGTGGACCTCCATGGCCCGGGAGCTGGCGCATCAGCTCGGGACGCCCCTCTCGTCGCTGGCCGGCTGGCTGGAGGTGCTCCGCCTTCCCCCACAGGAGCGTCCCGGCTCGGTGAGCGACACCGAGATCGCCGCGTCCATCGGGGAGGATCTGGAGCGACTGGAACGCATCAGCCACCGCTTCGAGCTCATCGGGAGGGAGCCCGAGCTGCAGCCCCTCTCGGTGCGCGACGTGGTGCGGGACCTGGAGCGGTACCTGGCGGCCCGGATCCCCCGCCTCAGCCGCAAGGGGGTGGAGCTGGTGGTGGACATCCCCCAGGGGCTCCCCCGGGTGATGGGCAACGAGGTGCTCCTCATCTGGGCGCTGGAGAACGTGGTGAAGAACGCCCTGGACGCGCTGGCGGGCCGGGGAGGCAAGATCACCATCTACGCCCGCGAGATCGGCGGGAAGTGGGTCTCGCTCCGGATCCGCGACACGGGCCCCGGCGTGAGCCCCGAGATCCGCGACAAGATCTTCGAGCCCGGAGTCACCACCAAGAGCCGGGGATGGGGGGTAGGGCTGGCGCTCTCCCGCCGCATCGTGGAGGGCGTTCACCGTGGTCGCATCGAGCTGCTGGAAGGCTTCGAAGGGACCACCTTCCAGATCCGGCTCCCCGTCGCCGATGCCTGAGCTGCCCCCCTGGGAGCGCGGAGCACCCTCGCCGGCGGAGCCCGCCGCCGGCGCGGTGCGTGCAGCCGCAGGCTCACCCCACGTGGAAGGGCTGAATCCGCAGCAGCGTGAGGCGGTGGAGCACTTCGAAGGCCCGCTGCTGGTGCTGGCGGGGGCCGGCTCCGGGAAGACCCGCGTGCTCACATCCCGCATCTGCCACCTCATCCACGAGCACGGTGTGGCGCCGGAGCGGATCCTCGCGGTGACCTTCACCAACAAGGCGGCGGGGGAGATGCGTGAACGGGTGGCGCGCATGCTGGGCGAGGAGCCTCGCGGGATGTGGGTGGGCACCTTCCATTCGGTGGGCGCGCGGCTGCTGCGTCGTCACGCCGATCGACTGGGATGGGACCGGACCTTCAGCATCTACGACGCCGAGCAGTCGCTGATACTGGTGAAGAGCGTGCAGGATGCGGTGGGCCTCGACCCCAAGCGGTGGAGCCCCAAGGCCATCCGCGCCGAGATCAGCGCCGCCAAGAACCGGCTCGTGGGCGGAGAGCGCTTCGCCCGGGACACTGACGGTTCGTTCGACATCTTCCTGCGCAACGTGGCCAAGGTGTTCCCCGAGTATGAGAAGGCGCTGGCCCGCCAGAACGCCTTCGACTTCGACGATCTCCTGATGAAGCCGGTGGAGTTGCTGGAGACCCACCCCGACCTCCTGGCGCGCTACCAGGAGCGCTTCGCCTTCGTGCTGGTGGACGAGTACCAGGACACGAACCGCGCCCAGTTCCGGTTCGTGGAACTCCTGGCCCGGGAGCACCGGAACCTCATGGTGGTGGGTGACCCGGATCAGTCCATCTACGCATGGCGCGGCGCGGACATCAGGAACATCCTGGACTTCGAGACGGCGTTTCCCGGTGCGCGCGTCGTCCCGCTGGAGGAGAACTACCGCTCCACCAGTACGATCCTGGACGCCGCCAACGCGGTGATCGTGGAGAACCCGGACCGCCCCGAGAAGACGCTGCGCACCACACGGGGCCCGGGAGAGCGCATCACCCTGCTGGAGGCCTTCGACGAGACGGACGAGGCCCGCTGGATCGTGGAGGAGATCGAAGCGCGTGTACGCAACGAACCGGCGCGTTCGTACGCCGATTGTGCGGTGCTCTATCGCACCAACGCTCAGGCCAGAGCGCTGGAAGACCAGTTCCGCAGGGCGGGCGTTCCGTATCAGGTTGTGGGCGGTGTCCGGTTCTACGAGCGGCGGGAGATTCAGGACGTCCTCGCCTACCTCCGGCTCATCTCCAACCCGCGAGACGACACGGCCTTCGACCGCATCGTGAACGTGCCCCGGCGGGGGATCGGGCTCACCACCCAGGAACGGCTGGCGGCGTGGGCCGCGGAACAGGGCCTCTCGAGGTTGGAGGCGGCCCAGCGGGCGCACGAGATCCCTGGCGTGCGTTCGTCCACCGCCGACGCGCTGGAGCGCTTCGCCGCCTTCATTCAGCGCATGGGGGCGCGGGCGTCCCAGGTGACCATCGGGGACCTGCTGGAGGAACTCATCGACGAGCTGGATCTGGTGCGGCACCTGCACGACGAGGGTCCCGAAGGGGAGGACCGGGCGCGCAACGTGGCGGAACTGGTGGCGGGTGCGCTGGATTTCGACGCCTCGCTGGTGGAGGGCGTGGACCAGGAGGTGGACACCTTCACCGAGCTGGACCTCTTCCTGCAGCAGGTGGCGCTGGTTGCGGACGTGGACCGTCTGGATCCCGGTGCGGAAGCCGTGACCCTCATGACGCTCCACAACGCGAAGGGGCTGGAGTTTCCACTGGTCTTCATCGCCGGCCTCGAAGAGGGGCTCTTCCCGCTGGGGCGGGCCTACGACGAAGCGGAAACGCTGGCGGAGGAGCGCCGTCTCTTCTACGTGGGGATCACCCGCGCCGAAGACAAGCTGGCGCTCACGTGGGCGCGCCAGAGGAGGCGCGCCGGCGACTTCGCGCACAACCGCCTCTCCAGCTTCGTGGCGTCCATCCCGGACGGACTGCTGGAGCGGCGGGAGACGGACCGGGTGCGGCGGAGCCGCTCCGCGCCGGGCGGGTCGACGGCGCGTCGCCGCGCCCGGTTCGATCCCTTCGACGTGCCGGACTTCGAGCCGGACGAGCCCGCCGGGATGAACCAGGATCTTCCGCGCTTCGTGAAGGGGGAGCGTGTGGTGCACCCCACCTTCGGCTCCGGGTCGGTGGTGCAGATCAGCGGCTTCGGGCGCGACATGAAGGTGGAGGTGGACTTCGATGAGGTGGGCCGGAAGAAGCTCCTCATCCGGTACGCCTCACTGGAAAAGGACTGGCCGTGAGCATCGACGCCGGTGACGTGCATCGCGTGGCTCGCCTGGCGCGGATCCGCCTGGACGAGGACGAAGCGCGCGGGCTGGCCGACGACCTGACGCGGATTCTGGAGCACGTGGACGCCCTGCGCGCCCCCGGGCTGGAGGACGCCTCCGATCTGGCGCCTCACCTCCGCGACGACCTCCCTTCCACGCGACCGGAGCCCGCCGACGCGCCTGAAGGACTGGTCGTACCGGCCGGCGCGCTGGCGCCGGACTTCCGGGATGGCTTCTTCGTCGTCCCTCCGCTCCCGGGGCTGGAGTCGGAGGCCTCCGCGGGCGAAGCCATGCGGGGGGAGCCGGAGGCGGCACCCCCCCGCGATGGGGTCGGGCGAAAGCAGGTCGCTGAAGAAAGGGAGTGCCCCTCGCGCACGCCGCGTTCGCGTGTTCAGCCGAGGAGCGCCGACGAGGCGTAGCAGGGCTACGGAGAGGAGGAGAGACGATGGATCAACCGCGAACCCGGCGTGCGCCCATCCGCATGTTGGACAAGGTCTCAGGTGCAGGGGGGTTGGGGCGGCACGCCCCCCCCTCCGTTCTGGGCGCTCCCCGACGTCGCCATGGCTACGCCGTCGTCGCGCCGTCCAGGATTCGGGGCCGTGGCGCACCCAACGAGGGGTGCTCCCTCTCTTCAGCGACCTGCTAGATGCGTGCGCTACTGGAGCGGATCGCCGCGGCGGAGGCGGGTCCCGACGGACTGAACGCCTTCATCTCGCTGGAGGATCCGGACCGGTGGGCGGAGTCCGACCTCTCGCCGGGCGCCGCGGAAGGTGCGCTGGGGGGGCTGGAGGGCGTTCCGGTGGCCGTCAAGGACAACCTCACCACCCTGGCGCTGCCCACCACCTGTGCTTCGCGCGTCCTGGAGGGCTTCCGGGCGCCCTACGAGGCCACCGCGGTGCGGCGCCTTCGCGATGCGGGGGCCCGGGTGGTGGGGAAGACCA
>WGEM01000429.1 GCA_015492755.1 Gemmatimonadota bacterium
CCGGCGACGAGCCGGGGTTGAAGTCGGTGCCCACCGCCATGGGCACGCCCAGCACCCGGAACAGCTCCACGGGCGGCGTCCGGTCCGCCCCCAGAACATGGTACGCCCCCGGTAGAAGCACCGCCGTGGTGCCGGCGCGGGCCATGGCCCGGACGCCGGCCTCCGAGGTGTACTCCAGATGGTCTGCGGAGCGGGCGCCGAACCGCGCCGCCAGCGCGGCGCCTCCCCCGTCGGCGAGCTGATCGGCGTGGACGCGCACCTCCAGCCCGTGCCGGGTCGCTTCGGCGAAGGCTCGGGCGCACTCGTCGGGTGTGAAGGCGATGGACTCACAGAAGGCGTCCACCGCGCTCGCCAGCCCCTCCCGGGCCGCGAGGGGGATCATCTCCCGGCAGACCAGCTCCACGTACGCCTCACGGCGGTGGGCGAATTCGTCCGGGAGCGCATGCAGCGCCAGGAGCGTGGTGATGACGGTGACGTCGGTGTCCTCCTCCAGGTTCCGGGCGACGCGAAGCATCCGTAACTCGTGCTCGGTGGTGAGCCCGTAGCCCGACTTGATCTCCACCGTGGTGAGGCCATGCTCGCGCATCCCGCGCAGCCGCGCGCGGCCCGCAGCCCGGAGCACGTCATCGTCGGCCTCGCGGGTGGCCCGCACCGTCGCGCGGATCCCACCGCCGGCTCGTGCGATCTCTTCGTAGCGGACACCCTTCAGCCGCGCCTCGAACTCATCGGCGCGGTGGCCGCCGAAGACCAGGTGCGTGTGGCAGTCGATGAGGCCGGGCGTCACCCACATCCCCCCTCCACTCAACCGCCGCCGCGCCGTTCGTCGCAGCTCGCCGGGCACCGCCGTACGGGGCCCGATCCAGGCGATGACGCCGTCCGCCACGGCCAGCGCCCCGTCCCGGATGGCGCCGTACGGCTCAGTAGCCTCCGCCATGGTGGCGAGGTGGACATCTTCGATGAGCAGGTCGATGGGGTGCAGCGTGGCCTCCACGTTGACGGGTATCCCGAAGGGAATCTACACTCCCGCGCCATGCCCGACTTCTTCTTCCACCAGGCGCTCCTCCCGGAGGGATGGGTCCGCGACGTGCGCCTCAGGGTGGACAGCGGGGGCACCATCACCGAGGTGGTGTCGGGCGCGGCACCGGACTCCAGCCACCGCCTCGAGGGCGTTGCGGTCCCCGGTGTGCCCGATCTGCACAGTCACGCCTTCCAGCGGGCGCTGGCGGGCCTCACCGAGCGCGGCTCCTCGAAGGGTGACACCTTCTGGACGTGGCGCGACCGGATGTACTCCTTTCTGGCGCGCCTTGAGCCGGACGACGTGGAGGCCATCGCGGAGCAGCTCTACATCGAACTCGTGCGCCACGGCTACACCCAGGTGACCGAGTTCCACTACCTCCGCAACGACCCGGAGGGCCGTCCGTACGCGGACGCCGTGGAGATGGCCATGCGCCTACACCGGGCCGCCGGCCGGGCAGGGCCGGCCCTCACGCTCCTTCCGGTGCTCTACCGGAGCTCCGACTTCGGTGGTCGACCCCCCACCGCGGGTCAGCGGCGGTTCCTGGCGACGGTGGACGAGATCCTCACCGACGTGACGCTCCTGCGGAATCGCTTCGCCGACGACCCCCTCCGGAGGGTCGGGCTGGCGCTGCACTCCCTGCGGGCCGTACCGCCGCGGGAGCTGGAGCTGGCGGTCTCGGGGATGCGGGCCATCGACGCCGACGCTCCCATTCACATCCATGTGGCGGAGCAGCTCCGGGAGGTGGAGGCCTGCGTTCGCTGGAGTGGACGGCGCCCCGTGGAGTGGCTTCTGGAGCACGCTCCGGTGGACGCCAGGTGGTGCCTGGTGCACGCCACCCACATGACGGTGGACGAGACGCTGCGCCTCGCCGCCTCTGGCGCGGTGGCGGGCCTCTGCCCCACCACGGAAGCCAATCTGGGGGACGGGATCTTTCCTCTGGCCGACTACCTCGTCGCAGGAGGCGCGTGCGGCGTAGGCAGCGACGCCAACGTGAGCACGAGTCCCGCCTCGGAGCTCCGCCTTCTGGAATACGGCCAGCGTCTCGTCCACCACCAGCGGAACGTGGCCGCCGGGGGCACGGATCGATCCACGGCGCGCACCCTCCTGGAGCGAGCATGGGTCGGCGGCGCGCAGGCGGGCGGGCGGCACGCAGGGGCCCTGGCGCCCGGGCGCGCGGCGGACATCGTGGTGCTGGATCCGGACCACCCGGCGCTGGCGGGGCGAGAGGGTGACGAACTCCTGGATTCGTGGATCTTCGCCGGCGACGAAACTCCCGTTCGGCACGTGGTGGTGGGCGGGCGCGTCGTGGTGCGCGATGGACACCACCCCCGGCGGGAGGAGGCGGCCGCCGCCTACCGGCGCGCCGTGCGGCGGCTGCGCTGACGGCCCGCCACCAATCACCCCTCCAGCATCGGGATCCGGATGCCCTCGCGGCGCGCCGTCTCGGCCGCCCGCGTGTAGCCCGCGTCGGCGTGCCGGGCCACACCCAGCCCCGGGTCGTTGGTGAGCACCCGCGCGATGCGCTCCCGCATCTCCGGGGTCCCGTCCGCCACCAGGACCTGACCGGCGTGGAGGGAGTTGCCGATCCCCACGCCGCCGCCGTGGTGGAACGACACCCACGACGCGCCGGATGCGGTGTTCAGGAGCGCATTGAGGATGGGCCAGTCCGCCACCGCGTCGCTCCCGTCCCGCATCGCCTCCGTCTCTCTGAAGGGGGATGCGACGCTCCCGGTGTCCAGATGGTCGCGACCGATGACGATGGGTGCGCTGATCTCCCCCGCCGCCACCAGATCGTTGATGGCCACGCCGAAGCGCGCCCGATCCCCCTGCCCCAGCCAGCAGATCCGCGCCGGCAGCCCCTGGAACGCCACCCGCTCCCGCGCCATCCGGATCCACCGGCAGAGGTGCTCGTCGTGGGGGAACATCTCCAGCACCAGGTCGTCGGTGCGGTGAATGTCGGCGGGATCGCCCGAGAGCGCGGCCCAGCGGAACGGACCCTTCCCCTCGCAGAAGAGATCGCGGATGTAGGCGGGCACGAAGCCGGGGTACGCGAAGGCATTCCCGAACCCGGCGTCACGCGCATACCCTCGGAGGTTGTTTCCGTAGTCCACCGCCACGGCGCCGGCCTCCTGCATCGCCACGATGGCCTCGCAGTGGCGCCGGATGGAGGCCATGGAGCGGCGCACGTACGCGTCGGGATCGTCGCGGCGCAGCCGTTCGGCCTCTTCCAGCGACAGCCCGGCGGGGATGTATCCGTTGAGGGGATCGTGCGCCGAGGTCTGGTCGGTGACCACGTCGGGCGTGATCCCGCGGTCCACCAGCTCCGGGAGCACCTCCGCGCAGTTCCCCACCAGCCCCACCGAGAGGGCCTCGCCGGAGTCGGCCGCACCCTGCACCCAGACCAGTGCCTCGTCCAGGTTCCCCGTCATCCGATCGCAGTAACGCGTCTCGATGCGCCGCTGGATGCGCGCGGGATCCACCTCCACGCAGAGGATCGCCCCCTCGTTCATGGTGGCGGCCAGCGGCTGTGCGCCTCCCATCCCGCCCATGCCACCGGTGAGGACCCAGCGGCCCTTCAGCGAGCCCCCGAAATGTCGGCGGGCGATGGCGCCGAAGGTCTCGTAGGTGCCCTGGAGGATGCCCTGGGTTCCGATGTAGATCCACGAACCCGCGGTCATCTGGCCGTACATCATGAGACCCCGGCGTTCCAGCTCGTGGAAGTGCTCCC
Organism: Gemmatimonadota bacterium; assembly: GCA_015492755.1. Classification (GTDB taxonomy): domain Bacteria; phylum Gemmatimonadota; class Gemmatimonadetes; order Longimicrobiales; family Gaopeijiaceae; genus S146-37. The sequence goes on from WGEM01000429.1 coordinate 3,747, forward strand.
AGGTGGCCCACCGCCCCACCAGATTCGAGTTGGCGATGAGCACGCGCGGCGCGTGCCGGTGCGTGCGGAAGACCCCCACCGGCTTGCCCGACTGCACCAGGAGCGTCTCGTCGTCACCCAGCTCGCGGAGCTCGCGCACGATGGCGTCGAAGGATTCCCAGTTCCGCGCCGCTTTCCCCGTCCCTCCGTACACGATGAGTTCGTCGGGGCGCTCCGCCACCTCCGGATCCAGGTTGTTCATGAGCATCCGGAGCGCGGCCTCCTGGGTCCACCCCTTGCAGGTGAGCTCGCTCCCGCGCGGCGCGCGCACCACACGCTGACCATGGTCACTCATGTCGTCACATCCTCCGCGATGCGGGAAAAGACACCCTCGTCGACGGCGGCGGCGAGGCGCTCCATATCGTGGGCCAGCGGGCGATCTCCGTCCAGCGGCTCCACCCGGCGGCGGACCTCGGCGTGGGCGCGCTCCACCGGGGCGCTGGACCGGAGCGGGCGGCGGAACTCGATCCCCTGCGCCGCACACATGAGTTCGACGGCCAGGACGCGGTGCAGGCAGCGCACCGACCTCCACGCCTTCCGCGCCGCCACCAATCCCATGGATACGTGGTCTTCCTGGTTGGCGCTGGTGGTCACGGAATCGACGCTGGCCGGGTGGGCCAGGACGCGCATTTCGCCCAGGAGGTCCACCGCCGTCACCTGCGCGATCATGAATCCGCTCTCCAGTCCCGCACGGGGTGTGAGGAAGGGGGGCAGACCCATGGAGAGATCCGGGTTGAGGAGACGCTCCACCCGGCGCTCCGAGATGGACGCCAGATCCGTCAGCGCGATGGCCAGCAGATCCAGCGCCTGGCTCACCACCTGCGCGTGGAAGTTCCCGCCGCTCACCACCGTGCCGTCGTCCGCGAAGATCAGGGGGTTGTCGGTGGCGCTGTTGATCTCCGTTTCCAGCACGCTGCGCACATAGGCCAGCGCGTCGCGGGCTGCGCCGTGCACCTGCGGCATGCAGCGCAGCGCGTAGGCATCCTGGACCCGATGATCCCCCTCCCGGTGCGACTCCCGGATCTCCGACCCCTCCAGGAGCGCCCGCAGGCGGGCCGCCGACGTCCGCTGCCCGGGGTGCGGCCGTGCCTCCTGGATCGCCTCGCGGAACGCCTCGGGTGTGCCCAGGAGCGCGTCCAGCGACATGGCGCCCGCCACCTCCGCCGTTTCCACCGCCCGCTCCGCAGCCCGCAGCGCCAGCACGCCCAGCGCCGTCGTGGCCTGCGTCCCGTTGATGAGCGCCAACCCTTCCTTGGCCTCCAGCCGCAGCGGTTCGATCCCGGCGCGGCGCAGCGCCTCGGCCGCGTCCATCTCCTCCCCTCCCACCTC
>WGEM01000430.1 GCA_015492755.1 Gemmatimonadota bacterium
CCAGGGAAGTGGCCCGGGCGGCCGCATCGTGAAGCGCGACGTGGAGGAAGCGGTGGCGCAGGGTGTGGCGGCGGCGCCGCCGGCGGCGGGAGCCGGCGCATGGACCGCCGCCACGCCGGCGGTGGGGGGGCCCGAGTACGAAGACGTGCCGGTCTCGCAGATGCGCAAGACCATCGCGAAGCGGCTGGTCACCTCCATCGGCCCGGTGCCCACCTTCTACCTCACCATCGACGTGGACATGGGCCGGGTGCTGGAGGCCCGCAAGCGTATCAACGCGCTCCTGGAGAAGGACGGCCTCAAGGTCTCCATCAACGACATCCTCCTGAAGGCGGTGGCTTCCGCGCTACGCCGCCATCCGGACTGCAACGCGCAGTGGCACGAGGGCTTCATCCGGCGCTTCCATGCGGTGCACCTCGGGGTGGCGGTGGCCATCGACGACGGGCTCATCACCCCCGTCATCCGCAACGCCCACGCCAAGGGGATCGTGCAGATCAGCCAGGAGGTGCGGGAGCTGGCGGGCCGCGCCCGCGAGAAGCGACTCAAGCCGGAGGAGTACACCGGCTCCACCTTCTCCGTCTCCAACCTGGGGATGTTCGGGATCCACGAATTCACCGCCATCATCAACCCGCCGGAGGCGGGGATCCTGGCGGTGGGCGGTGTGGAGGAGACGCCGGTGGTGGTGGATGGCCAGGTGACGGTACGGCCGCGCATGCGCATCACCATGAGCTGCGACCATCGCGTCATCGACGGCGCGCAGGGCGCCCGCTTCCTGGACACCCTCAAGGGGATGCTGGAGGAGCCGACGGCGATGGTGTTGTAGGCGGATCGGGGTGCTGGCCGGGGGCGTCACCGGGCCCCTACCTTGTCCGCCCCACTCGGTCACGCATCGACAGGAGGGTTCCGATGCTTCCGTACCGCCGTACCGCCTTCACGCTCCTCGCCGTCCTCCTTACGGCCGGCGCCGTCCAGGCGCAGGAGATCCGCAAGCTCTCCCTGGAGCAGTACCTGGACATGGAGTCCGTCTCCAACCCGCAGATCTCACCCGACGGGACGCAGATCATCTACACCCGCGGGTGGATCGACAGGATGAATGACCGCCGTGAGTCGTCCATCTGGATCATGAATGCCGACGGCTCCAAGCACCGTTTCCTGGTGGACGGCTCCAACGCCGTGTGGTCGCCGGACGGCACCCGCATCGCCTACACCGCCCGGGGTGAGCCGGAGGGCACGCAGATCTTCGTGCGCTGGATGGACGCCGAAGGCGCCACCACGCAGATCACCCGCGTGGACCAGAGTCCGGGCAACCTGGCGTGGTCGCCCGACGGCACCATGATCGCCTTCACCATGAATGTGCCCGAGGAGCCCGCCTTCACGGTGAACCCGCCGGGTCGTCCGAAGGGCGCCAGGTGGACGGAGGGCCCCCGGGTGGTGACCCGCGCCGACTACCGTCAGGACCGGGTGGGCTTCACCGACGGGTACTGGCGGCACCTCTTCGTCGTGCCGGCGGAGGGGGGCACGCCGCGGCAAGTCACCGACGGGGATTGGAATCACTCCGCCGGCGCCTGGTCCGCCGACGGCAGCGAGCTCTACTTCTCGTCGCTCCGAAGCGAAGATGCCGAGCTGGCGTGGCGGGAGTCGGAGATCTACGCGGTGAACGTCACGTCCGGGGCCATCCGCCAGGTGACGAGCCGCCGGGGTATCGACACCGGCCCGGTGCCTTCTCCCGACGGACGCTGGATCGCCTACCGGGGCGTGGACTGGAACGAGGACTCGTACCGGAATCTGGGCATCTATCTCATGCGCCCCGACGGCTCCGGCGCACGGCTCATCTCCGGCGATTTCGACCGGCAGATCACCGGACGCATGCAGTGGGCGCCCGACGGCTCGGGACTTTACTTCACCGCCAACGACGCCGGCACCCGCAACCTCCACTTCGTGAGCCGGGACGGCGGCGTGCGCCGCGTCACCGAGGGGAAGCACCTCCTGGTGGCCACCTCCATCAGCAAAGACGGCGTGGTGGTGGGTACGCGCTCGGCGCCTCATGAGCCCGGAGACGTGGTCCGCTTCCGGCTGGACCGCCCCGGCGATGTCCAGCAGCTCACGCACGTGAACGACGACGTGCTGGCGGGCGTCACGCTGGGCGAGGTGGAGGAGATCTGGTACGAGTCGGTGGACGGGCTCCGCATCCAGGGATGGATCGTGAAGCCGCCGGACTTCGATCCCTCGAAGAAGTACCCGCTGATCCTCTCCATCCACGGCGGGCCCCACTCCATGTACCACGTGGGTTTCAACTTCGGGTGGCAGGACCACGCCGCCAACGGCTACGTGGTGCTCTATACCAACCCTCGTGGGAGCACCGGCTACGGGAGCGCCTTCGCCAACGAGATCGAGCACGCGTATCCCGGCAAGGACTATGACGACCTCATGAAGGGCGTGGACGAGGTCCTGGCGCGCGGCTACATCGACGAGCGCAACATGTTCGTCTACGGGTGCTCCGGCGGCGGCGTGCTCACCTCCTGGATCGTGGGTCATACCGACCGATTCGCGGCGGCGTCGGCCAACTGCCCGGTGACCAACTGGCTCTCCTTCGTGGGGACCACCGACGGCATCAGCTGGTACCGCAACTTCGAGAAGTATCCGTGGGAGGACCCCAGCGAGCACCTGCGCCGTTCCCCCCTCATGTACGTGGGGAACGTGAAGACGCCCACGATGCTCATGACGGGTGAGAACGACCTCCGCACGCCCATCTCGCAGACGGAGGAGTTCTATGCGGCCCTCAAGGTGCTGGGGGTGGAGACGGCCATGATCCGCTTCAAGAACGAGTGGCACGGGACGTCGCGTACGCCGTCCAACTTCCTCCGCACGCAGCTCTTCCTGCGGAAATGGTTCCGGAAGCACGCCCGGCCTCCCAGCGTCACCCAGGATTGACGCCCACACGCTGGTTGCCACGAGCGGTCACCGCCCTCACCGCCGCCGCGTTCCTCGTCTACGCGGCGGCGGTGGTGGGCCTCATCCGCCAGGAGGAGCCGTGGGCCACCTGGTTCTATCCGCTGGCGTGGTATCCCACGCTCCTCTTCGGCGAGCTCTTCCTCATCCGGCGCCGCGGGCACGGACTCCTCCTGGAGCGGCCCCGGTGGGTGTTGGCGGCGCTGGCGTGGTCGGTGCCCTTCTGGCTCCTCTTCGAGGCGGTGAATCTCCGCGTGGCCAACTGGTTCTACGTCTCCCTCCCGCCGCACCCCGTGGCGCGCTGGACGGGCATCGTCCTCTCCTTCGCCACGGTGATCCCGGCGGTGTTGGTGTCGCGCGAGGTGATGGCGGCGGTGGGCGTGGGGAAGTCCGCGGCGGACCCCACGGCTCCGGGGACCGTCCGGCGGCACCACACCTACCTCCTCCAGCTCCTGGGCGTGCTCTTCGTGGCGTTCACCTTCACCTGGCCCACGTACTTCTTCCCCCTGGTGTGGGGGGCGGTGACGCTCCTGGTGGATCCGTGGGTCTACCGCCGGGACCCTGCTCGCTCGCTCCTGGGTGCGGTGGAGCGGCGACACTGGGCTCCCATCCTACAGCTCCTGGCGGGGGGGCTCGTCATCGGGTTTCTGTGGGAGCTCTACAACGTTCAGGCCCGGGGCAAGTGGATCTACACGGTGCCGGGTCTGGAGGAGGTGAAGCTCTTCGAGATGCCCGTCCCGGGTTTCCTGGGCTTTCCGGTGCTGGCGCTGGATACCTGGGCAGTATGGAACGCGCTGGAGCTCGCCGGCCTCGTTCCGGGAAGGTGGGCAGGTGGCGCGCGGCTCTCCGCCCGGGCGCGCGCCCTGGTGGTGGCGCTGGCGGTGCTGGGCTCGGTAGCCACCGCGGTGGGGATGGAGCGCCTGACCATCGTGTCCACCCGCCCGACCCTGGCGGAGATCGTCGGGGACGAGGCGCTGGCGGCGCGTCTGGCGGAGCTGGATCCCTTCACGCTCCTCCGCACGGACCCCGCCGAGGTGGCCCGCCGCAGCGGCGCCGACGCCACCACGGTGGCGGCGTGGTACCGCACCGCCCGGCTGGCCACCCTCCGGGGGCTCGGTGTCCGCCAGGCGCGCCTCCTCCAGGCGGCGGGGATCCGGGACGTGCCGGAGCTGGCCATGTCGGACCCTCTGCGGGTGGCGGAGGCGCTGGGGCGCACCGACCGGGCCGGGCTGGCGCGGGCGCGGGTGTGGATCCGCGCGGCGCGGGAGGCGTTGGCGCGAACGGGATGAGCGGATACCGTTCGTCATGAACACATCGCTCAAGAGAATCGGCGCGCTGGTTCTCCTCGCCCTGGCGGCCGCCGGGTGCCCTCCTTCGGGCACGCAGGTGGCCGACGCGCCAGCCCCGCGGGAGAATGCGCCCCGGCACCTCGACGCGCCATACGTGGTGCTGGTCTCCTTCGACGGATTCCGGTACGACTATCCGGAGCTGCACGAGGCTCCGAACTTCCTGCGGGTGGCGCGGGAGGGCGCCCGCGCGGAGCGGATGATCCCCATCTTCCCCACCAAGACCTTCCCCAACCACTACACCATCGCCACCGGGATGTACGCGGAGCATCACGGGCTGGTGGGGAACCGCTTCTGGGATCCGGATCGGCGCGCACTCTACCGCATCGACGACCGGAGTGTGGTGGAGGACGGCAGTTGGTACCGGGGTGAGCCCATCTGGGTCACCGCCGAGCGCCAGGGCATGCTGGCGGCCTCCTTCTACTTCGTGGGTTCGGAGGCCGATGTGGGCGGGATACGGCCCACGTACTGGAAGCGCTACGACGGCTCGGTGCCCAACGAGGTGCGCGTGGATACGGTGCTGGCGTGGCTCCGACTCCCGCCTGCGCGACGTCCCCACATGATCACGCTCTACTTCTCCGAGACCGATGACGCGGGACACCGCTACGGGCCCAGGAGTCCGGAGCTGGCGGCCGCCGTGCGCCGTGTGGACGCCCAGTTGGGGCGTCTCCTGGAGGGCATCGACGCGCTGCCGCACGGCCATCAGGTGACGGTGGTGCTGGTGTCGGACCACGGGATGATGCGTGCTCCCGCCGACGACGTGGATGTCTACGATCCGGCGCTCTTCCCCGGAGTGCGCCTCATCGAGAGCGGTCCGTATGCCAGTCTGGTGGTGGACGAGGGCGGCGCGGAGCGCGCCCGGGCGGTGCGGGACTCGCTGCGCGCCCTCATGCCCGCCAACGGTGTGTATCTGCGGGAGGAGGTGCCGGAGCGGCTCCACTACCGGAGCGACCCCCGCATCGGCGACATCGTCATCGTGGCGGCGCC
>WGEM01000431.1 GCA_015492755.1 Gemmatimonadota bacterium
CGCCACCCGCACGCCGTCCAGCGGCGGGGGGCGCGCAGGACCCGTGAGGGGTGCTTCGCCGCGTTCACGCAGCGCCCCGTACCGCCATCCGATGCCGGCGGCGGCAAGGCGCCGATTCAGCGCCGGGAGGCGGGCCGGGTCGTCCGGAGGGAGGATCAGGAGCGACGTGGCCGTGCCGGAGGGTGCGTCCACCCCCACCCCTTCCGGCGCGATGAGGATGCGCGCCGCGGTGGGGTCCACCAGGCGCAGCCGGCCGGCGTCGGCGAGGACGTCCAGCGCACCACCGACGAAGGGTCCGGCGGGTGCCGACAGGGCGACCGGAGGCGCCGGTCGGGGGTGATACGCGAAGGCGCGCCGGTCGTCGGCGCGCAGGGCATCGGGGTCGGTTTCCACCACACCCCACACCCACCCGCCTGCGGCGGGGGGGAGGGCCAGCGCCGCCGCGGTCCCTGCGCGCACCCGCCCCGCAGCCCGGACCCGTCCCTGGACCAGCAGACGCACCGGGATGGTCCCGGTGTCGGGGGGCTCGGCCCACGCCTCCACCACCACCTCGCTCCCCATCCCGGCCAGCGGCGCCAGCCCGCCGCCCACCTGAATGCCGGTGAGGGCGTGATTGGGGCGAACGCCCTCGCCGGGGCTGAGGATCAGCGTCGGTATGGCGGCCTCCACGTCGTCCGGCGGCGGCGCGTATCCGGCGGCCCTGAACGCGGTGCCCTGTCCGTCGGAGAGGAGGTGAACCTCCGCGTGGGCGACGTCGGTGTGTGCCACCAGCGCTCGTGCCCGGGCCACCGCCGCCACCAGGTCCCCACGGGCGTCGGTGGGCTCCAGCGCATCGAGACGACGCAGCGCGTCGGCGGGAGTGAGGGGGGTGGCGGGCTCCCACGGCGCGCCCGCGGCGATGACCCAGACCCGATCCTCCGGGGTGGCCTCCAGCAGCGAGCCGCGCCCCACCTCCTTGAGCCGGTCCAGGACACGCCGGTCTCCCTCCACCCGGCTGCTGCTCAGGGAGTTGTCCACCACCAGGGCCAGCGCCGTCGGGGGGTGTGCCCCCCTCCCCGCATTCAGGTACAGACGCGCGCCGGCAAGCGTCACGAGGAGGACCACCGAGACCCGGAGCAGGAGGAGGAGCCACTGGCGGAGCCGGATCTCATGCGCACGCTCCCGTTCCGTGCGCTGGAGGTAGCGGAGCGCCGGAAAGGAGACCTTCCGGGTGTCGGTGCGCCGGAAGAGGTGGAGGATGACGGGAACGGCCGCGGCTGCGGCGGCCAGGAGCATCCAGGGGGAGAGGGCACCCATGGGACGGGCCGACCCCCGTCAGCCGAGACGTTCCCGCTTGCGCAGATACCGGCGCAGGGCGGGGGAGAGGGGGTGGTGCGTGTCCACCACCGCGTAGTCGATGTCCGCCACGCGCAACGACCGGCGCCACTCGTCGATGGCATCGCGCACCGCCGCCCGGTACTCCTCCCGCACGTCCGCCACGCTCACCTGGAGCTCCTCACGGGTTTCCGGATCGAAGAAGCGTGCCTCCGCGGCGGGGGGAAGCTCCCGCTCGCCGGGATCCATGAGATGGAAGACCAGGACTTCGTGCCCCTGGTGTCGGAGGAACCGGAGCGCCGTGCGGGTGGCCTCGGGCTCCACCAGGAGGTCGGAGATGAGGATGACCAGCCCGCGGCGGCGCAGTCGTAGGGCGAGTTCCTTCAGGGCGTGCTCGGCGCCGGTGGCGCCGCCGGGCTCGAGGCGGCCGAGGCGTCGCACCAGCTCGGCCCACTGTCGCCGCCCGCCGCGGGGGGGAAGCCGGTCGACGATCCGGTCATGGAATGCCGCCATCCCCACCTGGTCGCCCTGCCGGGTGAGGATCAGCCCCAGCGCCGCAGCCAGATGTTGCGCGTACCAGAGCTTGGTGGGCAGGCGCTCCGGATCGCTGGACCAGCCCATGGACGAACTCACGTCCAGGAGGAGGTACGCCCGCAGGTTCGTCTCCTCTTCGAACTGCTTCACGTAGAAGCGGTCCGACCGGCCGTACATGCGCCAGTCGATGTAGCGCAGGTCGTCGCCCGCCTGGTAGGCCCTCAGCTCCGCGAACTCCGCGGAGAAGCCCCGGTGGGGAGAGCGGTGGAGGCCCATGAGAAAACCTTCCACCACGCTGCGGGCCACCAGTTCCATCCCGCCGAGCTGCGCGAGGGCGCGAGGGTCGGCGAGATCGTGGCGGCGGGCGCGGTGGGACGTGGACGCGTCGGACATGGAAGCGGCAAGCTACGCCCCCGCCCGGCGCCGCTCAACGGGCGAGGCCCCGCGGAACCGCGGGCGGCGAGGTGTGCAACGATCTTCTGAGCCACCACTCCCCCGCGCGCCGGGGGTGGATGTACCTTTCCGCCTCGCGCAACGCACCCTCATCCCCCGCAGTCGCGGACGCTCGTGGACATCGCTGGAATCCGGAACTTCTGCATCGTCGCCCACATCGACCACGGGAAGTCGACGCTGGCGGATCGGCTCCTGGAGCAGACCCGTACGCTGGACGAGCGGCGGATGCGGGATCAGGTGCTGGACGACAACGAGCTGGAGCGGGAACGCGGGATCACCATCAAGCTCCACGCCGTGCGGATGTCGTACCGCGCGGAGGACGGGCAGGAGTACGTGCTGAACCTCATCGACACGCCCGGCCATGTGGACTTCACCTACGAGGTCTCCCGCTCGCTGGCTGCGTGTGAGGGGGCGGTGCTGGTGGTGGACGCGACGCAGGGCGTGCAGGCGCAGACGCTGTCCAATCTCTTCCTGGCGCTGGATGCCGGCCTGGAGATCATCCCCGTCATCAACAAGATCGACCTGCCGGGCGCCGAACCGGATCGGAGGCGCGACGAGGTGGCGGACCTCCTCGGGGTGGATCCAGAGAGCGTGCTCCTGGTGAGCGCCAAGGAAGGCACGGGTGTGGACGCGCTCCTGGAGGCCATCGTGGAGCGGGTCCCACCGCCGCAGGGTGACCCCGGGGCTCCGCTGAGGGCCCTGATCTTCGATTCGTACTACGACAAGTATCTCGGCGCCGTCCCCTCGGTGCGGGTGGTGGACGGCAGGATCCGGGCCGGGACGCGGATCACCTTCGGGAACGTGGATGCGGTCTACGAGGTGACGGAGGTGGGCACCATGCAGTTGGGGCGCGTTCCCCGGCCGGAGCTGGGCCCGGGGGAGGTGGGGTACGTGGTGGCCGCCATCAAGGAGGTCTCCCACACCCGCGTGGGAGATACGATCCTGGATGCGGACCGGCCGGCGACGGAGCTCCTCCCAGGCTACCAGGAGGTGCGGCCCATGGTCTTCGCCGGCCTCTATCCCACCAACCCCGACGACTACGAGGACCTGCGGGACGCCCTGGGCAAGCTCAAGCTCAACGACGCCAGCCTGCACTTCGAGCCCGAGACCTCGGTGGCCCTGGGCTTCGGGTTCCGCTGCGGCTTCCTGGGGCTGCTGCACATGGAGATCGTGCAGGAGCGCCTCGACCGCGAGTTCGGCGTGGATCTCATCACCACCGTCCCCAACGTGGAGTACCGAGTGCGGCTCACCAGCGGTGAGGAGATCCGCGTGGAGAGCCCCACACAATTGCCCGATCCCGGCAAGATCGAGACCGTCTCCGAGCCCATCGTCCGGGCCCGCATCGTCTGCCCGTCGGAGTACATCGGGAACGTCCAGAAGCTCTGCCACGAACGCCGGGGGATCTTCAAGGGGATGACGTATCTGGACACCCAGCGGGTGGAGCTGGACTACGAACTTCCGCTCTCCGAGATCGTCCTGGACTTCTATGATCGGCTCAAGAGCGGAACCCGCGGATATGCCGCTCTGGACTACGAGTTCCTGGAATTCCGCCCCGATGACCTGGTGCGTCTGGACGTCCTGGTGAACGGCGAGCCCGTGGACGCATTCAGTGTCATCATCCACCGGGACAAGGCCTATACGTACGGCCGTGACCTCGTGCGTAAGCTGAAGGAGCTCATCCCCCGTCAGCAATTCCAGGTGGCGCTCCAGGCCGCCATCGGCAACAACGTCATCGCCCGCACCAACGTGAAGCCGCTGCGGAAGAACGTCACGGCGAAGTGCTATGGCGGTGACATCACACGCAAGCGCAAGCTCCTGGAGCGGCAGAAGGAAGGCAAGAAGCGCATGAAGCAGGTGGGGACGGTGGAGATTCCCCAGGAAGCGTTCCTGGCGGTGCTCAGCCTGGGAGACGATTGACCGCCTCCGGTGGCGTCGTGGTCCGGGCGCCGAACCACCTGGGTGACCTCGTGGCGGCGCTCCCGGCGATTCGCGCCACGGGCGCCGATGTGGTAGTGCGGGCCTGGTTGGCGCCGCTCGTGGGTATGGTGGAGGGTACCGGCGAGGTCATCCCCCTGGAGCCGGGGGCGCGCGGATGGAGGGCGGTGGTGCGACGCCTCCGCGCCGTCGGCTATCCACGGGGCATCCTCATGAGCCCTGCCTTCTCGGCGGCGCTGCTGTTC
>WGEM01000432.1 GCA_015492755.1 Gemmatimonadota bacterium
GCGCTGGAGGCCGCCCTGGCGCACGACCGCCGGAGTCCCCCCGAGCTGTACGACGGCGTTCTGGTGCTGGACCGCTGGGAACGGGTGCTCCTGGCGGACGGACTCTTCTGGGTGTTTCCAGGGTGGAACCGCGAAGACCCCTTCGGTCGCTCGCTGGACGCGCTCCCGGGCGTGGCCATTCTCGCCGATCTCAAACCCTCGGCCCGTGCGCTCGAATGGGAAGAGCACGTCCTGCCGCCCATCGAGGGTCACGGCGTCCCGGTGGCGCTGGCGGCGTCTCCCTTCGGCGAGGGGGCGGAGGCGCAGGCCGGTGGCAAGATCGTCTTCCTGCGTGACCTGCGACCGGAGACAGAGGAGCGCGGCGACGGAACGGCGCGCATGTTGGGGCTGGCGCTGCGGGCGGCGCACGCCGCCGACGAGCTGAGTCGCGCGCTGGAGCGCGGCGAGGCGTCGGGGCCGTCCCTCCTGTCGGCTCCTCTGCTGGAGGAAGTGGCCGGTGAGGTCCGGCGTGCCGACGGGCTGGTGCGCCAGGTGCTGGAGCGGTGTCTGGATGAGGAAGAGCGGCACGCCACGGTGCTCAACGACGTGTTCCGGGAGCTCTGCGTCCACTACGGCCGCGAGCTGGAGCGCGAGGGCGTGCGGGTCTTTCAGTTCCTGGCGGACGAGCTCCCCCCGATCCCCGGCGACCGCCTGGAGATCTTCAAGATCTTTCGCCGGCTGATCCTCGACGCCCGCGAGTCGCTACGTCCGGCGGGGGGGAGCATGACGCTTCGCACCTGGTGCGAAGACGACATGGTCTGCGGGGCCGTCTCCGACGACGGCACCGGCCGTCGGCATCACGACCCCGAGCAGATCGCCGAACCTCTCTTCGATCTGGCACCGGGCATGCACGGCGTGGACGAGCTGGCGGAGGTGCGCCGGCTCGTGGACGCGCGCGGCGGGCGCCTGCTGGTGGAGAGTCGGCCGTCGGTATGGTCGCGCGTCACCGTCATGCTCCCCAGGGAGCGGAGGCGTGTGCCCCGGGAGCGCCCCCCCCGGGCGCCGGCCGCCGGCGCCGAGGCCGGAGCTCTGGCGGTGCTGGTGGTGGACGACAACGCGGCGCTGCGCAGTGTGCTCCGGCGGTTCCTGGAGCGGCGCGGGCATGTGGTGACGGAGGCGGTGGACGGGGAAGATGCCCTGCGCGCGCTCCAGGGAGGGAGCTTCGACCGGGTCATCGTGGACGTGCACATGCCGGTGAAGGATGGGCCGGCGTTCTTCGAGAGCCTGGCCAGCGTTGCCCCCGAAATGCGCGAGCGCACCATCTTCATGACGGGTGGCTTCCTGGAGGCCCGGGTGGAACAGTTCCTCCAGCAGAGCGGCCGCCCGGCCATCAGCAAGCCCTTCGACCTGGCGGAGCTGGCGCGGACCGTGGAAGGCTGAGGGGAGGGGCGGTGCGTCCGCCCCTCCCCGTCTCCGTGTCGAATCGGCGGAATTGCCGGACGTCAGGTGTGGAGCGCCAGACGGTCCGCGGCCCAGCCCAGGGACTCCAGGTAGAACTCCGGCAGCGCGGAATCGTCGCCACCCAGCTGGGCGAGCTCGTCGGCGGCGGCGCTCCATTCGGCGTCGGTGTAGGCCTCCACCACCCGGAGGATCTGTCCGGCCTTCCCGGCGCCGTCCACCAGGGCGTCACGCACGTCCCGCGTCACGGCCACTTCGCCCAGGAGCTCCCGTACCGGGATCCCCAGGATCTGGTCGATGCGCGAGAAGAGACCAACCAGGAAGAGGGACCCACCGTCCGGGATGTCCCGGTTTCGCGCCGAACGCAGCGTGTCCCCCACGATCTCGCACATGCGCGCCCGCAGGAGCGCAGCCTTGATCATCTCCAGGCGCATCTCCCCGCCCCCGGCGCCCACCGTCATCATGAGGAGGCACATCCAGCGGTAGAGGGGCTCACGGCCCAGGAGCCTCAGCGCGTGCCCGATGGATTGGACGCCGCGTCCGCCCAACGACGCGGAGTTCACGATCCGGAGGAGTTTGTACGTCAGCGTGGGGTCGGCCCGGAAGGCTTCCTCAATCTGCCGGTCGGTGGTGTCGGGGTCCTGAAGCATGTTCATCACCCGGACGATGGCCACCGTCTGCGCCGAGAGATCCTTACGCGACAGCGTCTCCGGGCGGAAGTAGTGGAAGCCCTGGAAGTACGAGAACCCCAGTTCGGTGCAACGTTGGTGCACCTCCTCGTTCTCCACTTTCTCCGCCAGGAGCTCCACGCCATACGGGCGCACCTGCTCCACCAGCGTCGCCAGATCGGCGCCCGCCTCGATGACGTCCACCTTCACGATATGGGCCAGTTCCAGGAGCGGGGCGTGCCCTTCGCTGAAGACGAAGTCGTCCAGCGCGATCCGGTACCCTCGATTCGCCAGCGCCTCTACCTTCGCCACCACTTCGGGCGTGGGCCGCACCGACTCCAGGAGTTCCAACACCACGGAGCTCCTGTCCAGGAGGTCTGCGGTGTCGTCCAGGAGCATTTCTTCGGAAAGGTTGATGAAGGCGGTCTTTCCCTCGGTGAGCGTCTGGAGCCCCACACCCACCACGCCGTCGACGATCACCGACGAAGACATGGCGGCCTCCGACGCCCCACCTGCAACCGAATGCACGCTGCTGGACCGGTACAGGAGTTCGTATCCCACCACGCTCCGCTTCCGGTCGAAGATCGGTTGCCGCGCCACGAAGATGTCTTTCACGAGCCCTCCCCACGTGGGTGCTCGGGCCCGCAGGCACTGCGCCTCCGATCAGTGCGGTCGAGCGCCCTCCACCAGCGCGATGACTTCCGTCATCTGGAACGGCTTCTGAAGGCGGCTCACCGACGGGCCCATCTCCATGGTAGGATCGGCTGCGAGGGCTCCGGTCATGAGCACGATGCGCCCGGTGAAGGCGGGATCGGCCTCCAGACGGCTCACCACCGCCAGCCCGCCTCCCGGCATGTTGAGATCGACGAGGACCACGTCGAAGGAGCTGGCCTCCAGCGCCTCCAGCGCCTCGAACGCGGAGCATGCGGCTACCACGTCGTGGCCGCGCCCCTCGAAGATGCGTACCAGCAGGCGCACGACGTTGGGCTCGTCGTCTGCGACGAGGATCCGGAAGGGCCGGGGCCCGGGCGCGACGGCGTCAGAGTGGGTGGGCGTGTGCACCTGGGGGGAGATCTGCAGGGTTCAGAGATGCGTACCTACTCCTTCAGTAT
>WGEM01000433.1 GCA_015492755.1 Gemmatimonadota bacterium
CGTGGCGGAGGAGCTGCTGGACCGGGTGGAACGCCTGCTGGAGGCCACGTGAACCGGCGGGTGGACGCGGTGCAGGCGCTGGCCCGCTTCCTCAGCCAGCGGGCGGAACTCAGCGAGGCGGACCTCTACCTGGCGGGCCTCAGCCGGGAGGAGGCGCTGGAGCTGGCGTGCGCCGCGGCCCGGCCGGTGGACGGCGGCGACGGACGTCAGCAGAGGGCCGTCGCGGCGGAGGCCGGGGCCGACGTGTCCGCCGCGCCCGCCCCCGAGCCCGCGCCGAACCCCCGCGAGGTGCTGCTGCCGGAAGGGTACGAGGAGCTCCGTCAGGCGGCGCTGGCCTGCACGCGCTGCCGGCTGGCGGAGGGTCGGACCCCGGTGGTCTTCGCCGACGGAAACCCTGACGCCCGCGTCATGGTGGTGGGAGAGGCTCCGGGGGCGAACGAGGACGCCACCGGCCTCCCATTCGTGGGCGCCGCAGGACAGTTCCTGGATCTCCTCCTGGCCACGGTGGGCCTTTCGCGGCGGGAGAACGTCTACATCGCCAACGTGCTGAAGTGCCGACCTCCGGGAAACCGGGATCCCCTGCCTGACGAGATCGAGGCGTGCGCCCCCTTCCTCCACCGCCAGATCGATCTCGTGCGCCCCGAGGCGCTCCTTGCGGTGGGGTCCTTCGCTGCGCGCCTGCTCACCGGTCGGGAGAAGTCGGCGCTGGGCCGGCTCCGCGGAACGGTACACAGCTACCGGGGGATCCCGCTGGTGGTGACGTACCACCCGGCGGCGCTCCTGCGAAATCCGAAGTGGATCCGCCCGTTCTGGGACGACCTTCAGCTGCTCACCCGGATCCTGGACGCGTAGCGGCCCGCCGCCGCGGTCCGTCCGACGGCGGCAAGGCAGTGATGCGAATAAGATGCGTACATCAGCAAACGTCGTTGTGGGGGAGACAACCGACGCGTGCACGTGGACGCCGGAGGGGGTAGATTACCCTCCCTGATCACCCCGCCTCTCGAGCCGGATCGCATGGAAGCTTCACCCGCCTTCGCCCCCAGCATCTTCGACCGGACACCGCCGTTTTCGCTGGAAGCGGAGACGGCGGTTCTCGGTGGCATGCTCATCGACCGGGATGCGGTGAGCCGCGCCATGGAGTACCTCAGCGACTCCATGTTCTACCGCGAGGCGAACCGGCGCCTCTACCGCGCCATGGTCCGCCTCTTCGAGCGGGGCGACGTCATCGACGTCATCACCGTCTCGGAGGAGCTGAAGAAGACCGGTGAGCTGGAGGCGGCCGGCGGCTTCGACTATCTGGCGACGCTGGTGGACGCGGTCCCCACCGCCGCCAACCTGGAGTACCACGCGCGCATCGTCCGGGACAAGGCGCTCCTTCGGCGCCTGGTGGAGCAGTCCACGCAGATCATCCGGGACGTCTACGAGCAGGGTGAGCGGGACGTGGACGAGATCCTGGATCAGGCCGAGGCGCGGATCTTCCAGGTGGCGGAGAGCCACAAACGCGAGGGCTTCGTCTGGATCAAGGAGATCCTCTGGGAAGCCTTCGAGCACATCGAAAAGCTTCAGGAATCCTCCTCCGGCGTCACCGGCGTGCCCACGGGATTCCCCGACCTGGACCGCATGACCACGGGGCTCCAGAAGGGCGACCTCTGCATCGTGGCCGCCCGCCCCTCCATGGGAAAGACGTCGTGGGTCATGAACGTGGCCGCCAACGCCGCCATCACCCACGGGATCCCGGTGGCCATCTTCTCCCTCGAGATGTCGTCGCAGCAACTCGTGCAGCGGTTGCTCTGCGCCGAGGGGCGCATCGACGCGCAGAAGCTCCGCCGCGGACACCTCAGCCAGGAGGAGCACCAGCGCCTGGCAGCCGCCGCCGGACACCTGAACACCGCGCCCATCTGGATCGACGACCAGCCGGGAAGCACCGTGCTGGAGATCCGCGCCAAGGCCCGCCGGCTCCAGTCCGAGCTCCGCTCCGACGGGAAGGACCTGGGGATGATCGTCATCGACTACATGCAGCTCATGTCCGGCACCGGTCACGCCGAGAGCCGCGTGCAGGAGGTGAGCCAGATCTCGCGCGGACTCAAGGCGCTGGCCCGGGAGCTGGAAGTGCCGGTGGTGGCCCTCTCCCAGCTCAGCCGGGGACCGGAGCAGCGCACCGACAAGCGCCCCATGCTCTCCGACCTTCGTGAGTCCGGGTCCATCGAGCAGGATGCCGATCTGGTCATGTTCCTGTACCGGCCGGAGTATTACGCTCCTGCGGAGAAGCGGGAGGAACTGGAAGGAAAGGCGGAACTCATCGTGGGCAAGCAGCGCAACGGCCCCACCGGCGTGGTGGAGTTGTACTTCCACAAAGCGTACACGCGCTTCGACTCGGTGGCTCGGAGTGGGCCGTCCGCGCCGCCGGCCCACGACGGGGAGCCGAGCTTCGGCCCATGAGTTCCGCCCTCGCGGGGGGGCGCGCGGGCGGAAC
>WGEM01000434.1 GCA_015492755.1 Gemmatimonadota bacterium
GGTGAGTCGTGAAGGGATGGTGGTGGAGGCGGACAGCTCCATCACATTCGATGATGAGAGCGGACTGCTGCGAACGGTGGGGATGTCCACCTTCACGCCGGCGGAAGGCGACCCGGTGGAATCGGAAAGCCTCATCTACGCCATCGAACAGAGCAGGGGATCGGCCTACGGCGCACGGACCTCGTTCAATGAGGCGGGTGCCCGGTGGCGGGTGGAAGGGGACATGCCCTTCGCCGCGCCCGACAGCTCATTCATGTCGCACGCCATCTTTACCTCGTGCGACATCGACGAGCCGCACTATCACTTCCAGACCGACGAGATCAAGATCGTCGCCGGAAAGGTGCTGGTGGCGCGACCGGTCCGGCTCTATTTCGCCGACGTCCCCGTCGCCTGGTTGCCCTTCGTGGCCCAGAGCCTCTCGGAAGGGAGAGCATCCGGTCTGCTCACGCCGCGCTTCAGCGTGAACGACATCGTGCGCACCTCCAACGGCTACCGGAGGAGGGTAAGCAACATCGGCTTCTACTGGGCCATGAGCGACTACTCCGACGCCATCGTGGCGCTGGACTGGTTCAGCCAGAACTTCCTCAGCCTCACCAGCTCGCTCCGCTACCGGGTGAACCGCCAGTTCCTGGACGGGGACCTGAACTTCCGCAAGTACTGGCGTGCCGACGGCTCGGGTGAACTGGCTCTGGATACCCGGCACAGCTGGGAACCCGACGAACGAACGCAGCTGAGAATCTCCGGCCGGTACGCATCCAGCAACGACTTCGTGCGCCAGAACTCCTTCAACCCTGCGGAGGTGACCCAGTCCATCGATTCGGAAGGGGGGATCAACCGGCGCTTCGACTGGGGGAGTGTCTCCCTGGGCGCGAACCGGAAGCAGTATCTCTCCGACGACCGCACGGAATGGACGCTTCCCAGCGTGGGGATCTCGCTCTCCACCATCACGCTCTTTCCCGCGCCGTCGAATCGCGCGCGCTTCTACAACAACCTGACCTGGTCGGGGAGCGTGAACTTCGCGCGCCGCACGGTGGACCGCGTGCAGCCCGACACCTTCGACATCCGGCAGGCCAACACCGCCACCACGACGGGTTCGGTGCGCCATAGCCTGAGCCTTGGAAACCTGTCCATCTCGCAGGGAGTGGAGTTCCGCGAGGAGGCGAAGCTCGGTGTGCCGGAGGCCTGGCTGGTAGCCGGTGACTCGGCGGGCGTGGGCGGTCTCGTCACCGGCGCCGCCGCCCGCGACATCGCCGACGCGGACCTCACCTGGCGCACGTCCATCGACTATCAGCAATCCCTCATCGGATCCACGACGCTCACGCCGAGCCTCACCATCTCGGGGCAGTTGCACCGGTCCGATACCTCCACGGTGGCGAGGAACTTCGTGTCGGCCCCCTCACGGATCGCGTTCGGCGCGACGTTGAAGACCGACGTTTACGGGTTCTTCGGCGGCTTCGGCCCCTTCGAAGCCATCCGTCACAAGGTCTCGCCCTCCATCCAGTACGAGTGGAGTCCGGAGACCAAGCCTGACGAACTGCAGCGCCAGGTGTTCGGCTCACGGGCGCTGCGACCGAAGAACGCCATCTCGGTGACGCTGAACCAGACGTGGGAGGCCAAGCGGAGACAGGAGGAAGGGGACAGTACGGGCGCCACCACCACCCAGGTGTCGGACTCCCTCATGGACGCGGCGGCCCAGCGGGTGGCGGGTCGGCGTGGAGACCGGTCGCCGGGTGCCGACGAGCCACGCCGGCTCCAGCGCGCCCCCACGGTGAGCCTCCTGGCGCTCCGCACCAGCGTGGTTCGCTACGACTTCGTGGAGGCGGACTCCCTGGGAAGCTTCCTGGCAGGATTCGAAACCACGAGGCTCAGCAATCAACTCTCCTCGGACTACCTCCGAGGCCTCGCCGTGTCCTTCGACCACGACCTCTTCGAAGACGTGGAGGAGGGCGGGGTGCTGCGCCGCAAGTTCGCCCCCCACCTCTCGCAGGTGAATCTCTCCTTCAGCCTCGGATCGAACTCCTCCATCTTCCGGTGGCTGGGGCTTGCCCGCGGCGACCGGCCGGAGGAGGATGAGGA
>WGEM01000435.1 GCA_015492755.1 Gemmatimonadota bacterium
CTTCAGCACCACCAGCACGGTGGCGGCACTGCCCCTCACCCTGGAGGAGGCGCGCCGGAACTTGGACGTCTCCGAACCCGCAGCCGACCTGGTGCTGCCGCTGGGGGCGTCCATGTACCGGCCGGGGAGCGCGCTCTTCCAGGGCGCGTCCATCGTGTTTCTCGCGCACCTCTTCGACGTCCCGTTCCCGGCGGCGGCGGTGGGCGGCGCGGTGCTGGCCACTTTCCTCGTCTCCCTCACCGTGGCGCCGGTCCCGTCCTCCGGGGTGGTGACGCTGGCGCCGGCGCTGGACGCGGTGGGCGTCCCGCTGGCGGGTCTGGCGATTCTCCTGGGGATCGACCGGATTCCGGATATGTTCCGGACGACGGCGAATCTCTGGGGTCAGATCACCGCGGCGGTGCTGGTGGATCGGAAGGTGGTGCGCTCGCCGTCCGGATCCGCCACACCCCCCACGTGAGCACCGGGAGCACGTAGACCAGGAGGAACCCCACGGTGAGCGTGCCGTAGCCGCGCGCGATGAGGCCGATGAGGCCGAACCCGCTCAGCGCGGTGGCCACCAGCAGGAGTCCCACCGCCACGGCGGGACGTACCCAGCGGGCGAGCTCACGGGCGCGCTCCGCTCGAAGCCCGTGGATCCGCTCGTTGAAGGCGTGGATGAGGCCGGCGCCCGTCTCGATGAGCGTTCCGAAGAGCACCACCTGAAACGTGACCTGGAAGGCGCGGGAACCCAGGAGCTCCAGCAGGTCGTTGGCCGGCACGGTGGCGCCCAGGATCTCGGGGTAGCGCCCCACGGTGGCCAGGAAGAAGAAGAGACCCGGCAGCATGGCCAGCGGCCCGGTGAGGGCGCCGGAAACCAGCGCCTCGCGGCGCGTGCGCTGCACCCGGAGCGTGGCCAGCACCGGGGGGATCACCGCCAGATTGTATCCAGCGTAGCGGAGTCCGGCCCACACCCACCCACCGCCCACCGGTTCTGCGGCAAGGTTACTCCGGACCTCGGCGCCGAAGGTCTGGAGGCACCAGACGAGGAAGACCGCGTACACCACGTAGAGCACGAAGGACCACGCCGCGAAGAAGCGTTCGATGGACTCGTTGCCGCCGAAGACCAGCGCGCCCACCGCCACCATGATGAGGCCCACGCCGAGGCCGTAGGGGAGACCGAAGGTCTCCACGAAGATGGAACCGGCGGCGGCGGCCACCACCGCCAGCACGATGAGGAGGAGCGCCACGTAGCACCCCTCGAAGAGCACCCATCCCGGACCCAGGAGGTGCTGGAAGAAGTGCCGGTAGTCGTACGCCTTCCAGAGGCGGGCCAGCTCGAAGGTGGCCATGGAGACCGCGCTGAACACTACCGTCGTGACCGCGATGGCCAGAATCCCGCCCAGCGGCCCCTGGGTGAGGAAGAACTCCACAAGCTCGCGGCCGGTCCCGTAGCCGCCGGCGATGACGACGGACTGGAAGACGAGCCCGGGAAGGACGTAGCGCCGGAAGGCGGAAGCGGACGATCCGGATGTGGAGAGGGTCACGGTGCTGGCTCTTCGGTGCGTCAGGGTGGGGACGACGACGGCGCCGTCCGTAATGGCCCGCGGCGGGCCCCGTCGCAAGGTTCGCCGCGCGGCCGACGCCACCCTCGCCTTGACCGGAGCCCCGTGGGCACCCGATCCTGCCGGACCCCGACCGTCCTCGATCAAGGAGATCGTTGTGTCCGGCACCTCGTCCCACGGCCCCGCTCCTCCGCCGGCGCGTGCCGCCGCGACGTACCTGCTGGCGCTCCTGGTGGCGCTGGCGTGGCCCGCCACCGCCGGCGCCCAGTCACCACCGGACACCCCTCCCGCCTACGACGTGGTCATCCGCGGCGGCAGGGTGCTGGACGGGGCGGGGAACCCGTGGATCCGCGCCGACGTGGCGGTGCGCGCCGGGCGCATCGTGCGGGTGGGTCACGTGGAGGGGCGAGGCCGCACCGAGATCGACGCCCGCGGCCGGTACGTGACGCCGGGCTTCATCGACATGATGGATCAGTCCGGCGCCGTCCTCCCCAGGAACGGCATGGCGGAGAACAAGATCCGCATGGGCGTCACCAGCGCCATCGGCGGCGAGGGGGGCACGCCGGTGCCCGCCGACAGCATCGAGGCTTACTTCCGCCGCCTGGAGGAGCAGGGGATCTCCATCAACTTCGGCTCCTACTTCTCCGCCACGCAGGCCCGCGTGGCTGTGCTGGGCCGTGTGGCGCGGGCGCCTGACACCGGCGAGCTGGAGCGGATGCAGGCCATCATGGAGCGCGCCATGCGCCAGGGCGCCATGGGGATGACCACCGCGCTGATCTATCCGCCCTCCTCCTACGCCGGCACCGACGAGCTGGTGGCGCTGGCGCGGGTGGCGGCACGGCACGGGGGCATCTACGCCAGCCACATCCGCGACGAGGGGAGGGGCTTGGTGGGTGCGGTACGGGAGGCCATCGAGATCGGTGAGCGCGCGGGGATCCCGGTGGAGATCTTTCACTTCAAGGCCGCCTACCAGCCCGGCTGGGGCACGCTCATCCGGGAGGCGGCGGCGGAGATCGAGGCGGCGCGCAGCCGGGGGGTGGATGTGGCCGCGGACCTCTACCCCTACACCGCGGGCGGCACCGGCCTGGAGGCGACGATTCCCTCGTGGGCCTTCGACGGCGGCACCGACTCGTTGCGGGCGCGTCTCGCCCGCCCCGACGTGCGGGAGCGTCTGAAGCGAGAGCTGGAGACGGGCTCGCCCGGATGGTGGAACATCGTGGAGGCCGCCGGCGGCTGGGAGGGGATCGTCCTGGTGAACGCCCGAAACCTCGCCAACGCGCATCTGGAGGGGCGGAGCATCGCCGACATCGCCCGGGAGCTGGGCAAGGAGCCCGCCGACGCCGCGTGGGATCTGGTGCTGGAGGGAGAGGGCCGCGTCATGGCCATCTATCACATGATGAGCGAGGATGACGTTCGCTGGGCCATCACGCTTCCCTGGACGAGCATCGGTTCCGACGCCGGCGCGGCGCTCCGCCCGGGTGGGCCCGACGTACTGGGGCTTCCGCACCCCAGAAGCTACGGGACCTTCCCCCGCGTGCTGGCGCGCTACGTGCGTGACGAGCGCGTCCTCGCGCTTCCCGAGGCGGTGCGGAAGATGACGTCCTGGCCCGCCACCCGCATGCGACTCACGCGGCGAGGCGTCCTGAAGGAAGGGATGTGGGCGGACGTGGTGGTCTTCGACCTGGAGCGCGTGCAGGACCACGCCACGTACGACGAGCCGGTGCGCTTTCCGGCGGGGATCGACTGGGTGTTGGTGAACGGCCAGGTGGTGCTGGAGCCCGGCGGCGTCCACACGGGGGCGCGGCCGGGGCAGGTGCTCTACGGACCCGGGAGGAGGGTTGACCGATGAAGAGGGCCCACCGAGACCGGCCCTGCGGCGGACGACGCGTGAGCGTGGCGTGGACGGCGTGGCTGGCGGTGGGTGCGCTGGGAGGCGCGGCCCCCGCGCTCCCTGCACAGATCGCACCTCCGGCACCCTCCGGGGTGGACCGCGTCGTGGCGCGCCTGGAGCCGGAGATCCGCCGCGCCATGATCGAGGGGAAGATCCCCTCGCTCACGGTGGCGCTCACCGACCGTGCCGGCACGCTGTGGAGCGGTGCCTACGGGGAGTCGAACCTCTGGGCGCGCACCCCCGCGACGCGGGAGACCGTGTATCTCATCGGCTCCACCTTCAAGGCGCAGTCCACCGTGGCGCTCCTTCAGCAGATGGAGGCGGGCGCCTTCGCGCTGGACGATCCGGTGCGGAACTACCTGGGCGAGGGCATCGCCATCCGTGGCGAGGCCCCGGACCGGCCCGTCACCTTCCGTCACCTCCTCACACACACCTCGGGGATGCCCGCCGACTTCGGACCGCACCCGGTCTGGGGCGAGACGGCGCCCCTTCCGCTGGGGGACTACCTGCGCGACTCGCTGCGGGTGGTCCGGCCGCCGGGCGAGGCCTTCGAGTACTCCAACATGGCCTACACGCTCATCGCGCACCTGGTGGAGCGCTTCTCCGGCGTCCCGTACAAACGCTACGTGCGCGAGCGCGTGTGGGCGCCGCTGGGAATGGACGACACCGCCTTCGAACCCACGCCGGCCATGGAGGAGCGCCTGGCGGTGCCCTACGTTCCCGATGAGAAGACGGGGCGGAATGCCCCGACGGTGCGGCTCAAAGCCAACGTCTGGCCGGCGGGGATCGTCTACGGGACGATCCACGATCAGGCGGCGTGGGTGCGCTTCAACCTGGGTGACGGATCCGTGGGTGACGTGCGGGTGCTCCGTCCGGAGACCATGGACGAGATGCACCGCCTCCAGTTTCCCGAGTTCGAGGGGCAGGGGATGGGCGGCGGTTGGGGCTACCGCCACCCGGGGTACGGCCTCACGTGGTGGGTCTCGGAGCGGGATGGAGAGCGCTTCTTCGCGCACTCCGGGAGCGTTCCCGGGTACACGGCCTTCGTCTCGGGCAACCGCACCCGCGGATTCGGGATTGCGCTCCTCACCAACGGCCACCGGGCGCATCCCCATCTGGTGCGCATCACCCGGCTGGCCCTGGACCTCATGGCGGAGGAACTCGAGCGATCACGATGAACGGATTCACCGATCACTGGTGGGGGCTGGCGTCGGCGCTGGCCCTCCTGGCGCTGGCGGCGTGGATCGCCGACTGGCTCACCACGCGGATCTTCCGGGGCACCGTCCGCCGCATCGCACAGCGGACCAGGTCCACCTGGGACGACCGCATCATCGAGCGGAAGGTGTTTGCCCGCATCGCCCACACGGTGCCGGCGGCCATCATCTACTACGGGATCAGTCCTGCCCTGGGCGTCACCCCCGCCGAGGCGGCCCAGGCCACGGACTTCTCCGCGATCCTCATCGCGTGGACGCTGGTGCGGCGTGTGGCGGCGTCGTTCATCGTCATCACGTTGGCGGTGGCGTTCTCGTCGTTCCTGAACGCCGTCAACGACATCTACAACGAGACGTACCCCTTCGCGAAGTCGAGGCCCATCAAGGGCTACCTCCAGGTGGTGAGCCTTCTGGCCTACATCACCGCGGTCGTAGTGGTGGTCTCCATCCTGGCGGAAAAGTCGCCGGTGGTCTTCCTCTCCGGCCTGGGCGCGCTCACGGCGGTGCTCATGCTGGTCTTCCGGGACACGATCCTCTCGCTGGTGGCCAGCATCCAGATCATGTCCAACGACATGATCCGCATCGGCGACTGGATCGAAATGCCCCAGGCCAACGCAGACGGCGACGTCATCGACATCGCGCTGCACACGGTGAAGGTCCAGAACTGGGACAAGACCATCACCACCATCCCGACGCATCGCTTCATCGGCGACTCGTTCAAGAACTGGCGGGGGATGACGGAGTCGGGGGCGCGGCGGATCAAGCGCGCCATCCGCATCGACATGACCTCGGTGCACTTCCTGAGCGACGAGGAGGTGGAGCGGCTCTCGCGCCTCGAACTCCTCCGCGATTACATGCGGCGCAAGCGGGCGGAGATCGAGGAGTACAACCGGCGCAAGGCCGAGGGTCTGGAACCCGACGTGGTTCCCGAGGTGCGTCGCCTGACGAACCTGGGCACCTTCCGCGCCTACCTCACCGAGTACCTCCGCACCCATCCCCAGACCCACAAGGAGATGACGCTCCTGGTGCGCCAGCTCCCTCCAGGGCCCGACGGGATCCCCATCGAGATCTACTGTTTCTCCAACGACACCGACTGGGGGCGCTACGAGGCGTTCCAGGCCGACATCTTCGACCACGTCATCGCCGTCCTCCCGGAGTTCGGGCTGCGGCCCTTCCAGGAGCCTACCGGCGCGGACTGGCGCGAGGCCGGTGGCCTGCACCCGTCCGGAGCCCCTTCGGCGCCGTAGCGCGCTCCACCACACCCAGCGCCAGGTCCACCAGGAAGGCCAGCAGCGCGGCGGGGATGGCGCCGGCCAGGATCATGCGCGTGTCGGAGAGCGCCAGCCCCGCCACGATGGGATCCCCCAGCCCTCCGGCACCGATGAAGGCCGCCAGCGTGGCGGTGCCCACGTTGATGACCGCTGCGGTGCGCACCCCCGCCATGATGGTGGGCGCCGCCAGCGGGAGGCGCACGTGGCGGAGGAGCTGGCCGTCCGTCATCCCCAGCGCCCGCGCCGCGTCCACCGCCTCCGGGTCGGCGTCGCGCACACCGGTGTAGGTGTTCCGCACGATGGGGAGGAGCGCGTAAAGGAAGAGCGCCGCGATGGCGGGAGCGACGCCGACCCGGAGGCGGTGGACGCGGCGCGGGCGCTGGGGATGACGGACGGCCAGCTCCTCCGCCACGTGCGCCTCCCGCTGGCGGCGCCCACCATC
>WGEM01000436.1 GCA_015492755.1 Gemmatimonadota bacterium
ATGGTGCTGGGCGTGAGCTTCGCCACCACGCTGGGCCTCACCGCCGGGATCCTGCATCTCTTCAACCACGCGCTCATGAAGGGCGCGCTCTTCATGGCCATGGGGTGCGTCATGTACCGCGTGGGCTCCGTGCGCATCGAGCGGATGGAGGGACTGGGCAGGACCATGCCGTGGACGATGGCGGCCTTCGTGGCGGCGGGGCTCAGCATCATCGGCGTGCCCCTCACCGTGGGATTCGTGAGCAAATGGTACCTGGTGCAGGCGGCGGTGGGCGGCGGACACTGGCTCGCCGCGGCAGTGGTCCTCGTGGGCTCGCTCCTGGCGGCGGTCTACATCTGGAAGGTGGTGGAGGTGGCCTACTTCCGTCCCCCCGATCCCGACACTGAGGTGCGGGAGGCGCCGCTGGGTCTCCTCCTGCCCACCTGGACGCTGGTGGCGGCCAACCTCTACTTCGGGATCGACGCCGGGGCTACGGTTCGCGTGGCGCGCACCGCCGCCGAGGCGTTGCTGGGGGTGTGGCCATGAGCGAGGGTTTCGTGCTGGCCGCCATCGTGCTCCTGCCGCTGGTGGCGGGCGTGCTGGTGCTGGCGCTGGGCCGCTGGCCCAACGCCAGGGAGGCGGCCACGCTCACCGTGGGCGCCGTCACCTTCTGGCACGTGTGGGGCCTCCGGCACCTCATCCTGGAGGGCGTGCGCCCCACCTTCGAGCTCCTGGAGGTGCTTCCCGGGGTGAAGCTGGCGCTCCATGTGGAGCCCCTGGGACTTCTCTTCGCGCTGGTGGCGTCGTTCCTCTGGGTGGTGACCACGCTCTACGCTATCGGGTACATGCGGGGCCATCACGAGGAGAACCAGACCCGGTTCTTCTTCTTCTTCGCCGTCTCCATCTCGGCGGCGCTGGGGGTGGCGTTCAGCGCCAATCTCTTCACGCTCTTCGCCTTCTACGAGGTGCTCACCCTCTGCACCTTCCCTCTGGTGACGCACCACCAGACGGAAGAATCCCGTCGGGCAGGGCGGGTGTACCTGGGGATCCTCCTCACCACGTCGGTGGGCTTCCAGCTTCTGGCCATCATCTGGACGTGGGAGCTGGCGGGCACCGTGGACTTCGTGCCCGGCGGGTTCATGGCGGGCGTCGCGTCGCCGGCGGTACTCTCCATCCTTCTGGTGCTCTTCGTCTTCGGGGTGGGAAAGGCCGCCGTCATGCCCTTCCACCGTTGGCTTCCGGCGGCCATGGTGGCGCCCACCCCCGTCTCGGCGCTGCTACACGCGGTGGCGGTGGTGAAGGCCGGCGTCTTCACCATCCTCAAGGTGGTGGTCTACGTCTTCGGCATCGACGTGGTGGCGTCCCTGGCGGCTACACCGTGGCTGGCGTGGGTGGCAGCCGCCACCATCATCCTGGGCTCGCTGGTGGCCTTCACCAAGGACAACCTCAAGGCGCGGCTGGCATACTCCACCGTGAGCCAGCTTTCCTACATCGTCCTGGGTGCGCTCCTGGCCAACGCCTGGGGAATCATCGGCGGCGGGATGCACATCGCCATGCACGCCTTCGGCAAGATCACCCTCTTCTTCGCCGCCGGCGCGGTGCTGGTGGCGGCGCACGAGAAGGACATCAGTCGCATGCACGGGCTGGGCCGCAGGATGCCCATCACCTTCGGCGCGTTCTTGGTGGGCTCGCTCTCCATCATCGGCCTCCCGCCGGCGGGGGGGAGCTGGAGCAAGTGGTTCCTGGGTCTGGGTACGCTGGAGGCGGGTCAGGTGGGGCTGCTGGCGGTGCTCATGCTCTCCTCGCTCCTGGGCCTCGTCTACCTGCTGGAGGTGCCGGTGAAGGCCTTCTTCTTCCCTCCGCCCCCCGACGCCCACCACGCCGAGGAAGAGGGGATGCACGAAGCGCCGTGGACGTCCACGGCGGCCATCGTCATCACGGCGGCGGCCACCGTCTGGCTCTTCCTCCAGCCGGATCTCTTCTTTGACCTCATGACGCTGGTGGTGACGCCATGAGCCACGAGCACGGACATCCCCCGCTCCTCAGTACCGGAGAGCCGCCGGGTCCGGATCCCATCGGGCCCCGGGCCTGGATGAAGGACCCGGACGAACCCCCGGGCATGTGGGACAAGAAGGAGAACGTGGATCGGCTGCTGCGTGTCTTCTACGTGGCGCTCATCGTTCTCGTGGCGCTGGATCTCGTGATCCGTCGCTCCGTCTACCACCCCTGGGAGGCCATCTTCGGCTTCCACGCCTGGTACGGCTTCGCGGCGTGCTGGCTGTTGGTGGTCATCGCGAAGCAGATGCGGCGCGTCCTCATGCGACCCGAGGACTACTACGATGTGGATTGACGTGCCGCCCTTCGCGATCCTCTTCGCGGGCGCCCTCCTGGTGGCGCTCACCCGCGGCGTGGTGCGCAAGGCGCTCCTGCTCCTGGTGCCGGTGTTCGGCGGGCTCAACCTCATCGGGATGGAGGAGGGCGTCCACCACACCTGGGAGGTGATGGACTACACCTTCACCATCGTCGAGGTGGATCGGCTCAGCCTGCTCTTCGGCTACCTCTTCCACCTGGCGGCGCTCATCGGGAACCTCTTCGCGCTGCACCTGGACGAGGCGGAGGACCGGGCCACGCTGCAGCACACGGCGGCGCTCCTCTACGCCGGCTCGGCGCTGGGCGCCGTCTTCGCCGGCGACTTCGTGGTTCTCTTCGTCTTCTGGGAGCTGCTGGCCCTCACGTCGGTCTTCCTCATCTGGGCGCGGGGTACCCAGCGCGCCTACAAGGCGGGCTTCCGCTACCTGGTCATCAATGTGGTGTCGGGGGTGGTCTTGCTGGCGGGCGTCCTCATGCGGGCGTGGGGG
>WGEM01000437.1 GCA_015492755.1 Gemmatimonadota bacterium
CCGGAGTGCCCCTTCCGCCTCCGCGAGACGCCCCGCCGACTCCAGCGCCGCAGCCCGCCGGAGGATCCGGATGGCGTCGGCGTCCGACGCTCCGCCGGCCTGCTGGGCCGGGAGCGCACCGGCGCCCCCCAGCACCAGGGCCAGGAGAACCCACGAGACCGCCGGCACCCGGCCCCTCATGAGCCTCCTCCACCGCGATTGAGCCGCTCGAAGTACCGGAGCACGAGCTGCCGCATCGCCGGACTCATGCGCGCCAGCGCCTCGGCGTCGGGGAGGCCGAACCGGAGCGCGCCCAGCTCCCGGGCGCTCAGGCCCTGCACCGCGCCGCGCTGGAAGGACCCGGGCGCCTCCGACTCGCGCTCGTCGGAGACCTCCTCCCGCTCCAGGGAGCGTCCCGCGTCCAGCAGCCTATGGAAGAGTCGCTCCTGCCGCCGCACCACGTCCGGCGTCAGCCGCCCCTGCCCCAGCTCGCGGGCCAGTGCCGCGGCCTCCTCCGCCATGGCGCGCACATCGCCAAGCGCCTCCTGGGAGGACGGCTCCTCCGCCAGATCGCCCAGCTGGTCCGCCACCGACTCCTGCCCCAGAGACATCTGCTCCGCCTGCCGCGCCATCGCCTGCTGCCCGAGCTGGAGGGGCATGAGCTGCGCCGCCTGGTTCATGAGTTCGCCCTGCTGCTGCGCCAGCGCTTCCAGTTGTTCCTGCGTCTCCTGACCCGCCTGCCCCTGGCCGCCCTGGCGATTCATCATCTCGGCGCCGGCCATGGCCATGAGGGCCAGCTGGTTCAGATCCCCCACCGCCGCCTCCGCCTGCTGGACGGGGGAGCGTCCCCTCCGCTGCTCCAGCGCCTGAAGCGTGCGCTGGATGGACTCCATGGTGCGGCCCATCTGCGCCGAGAGCTCCCGCTGCCCGGGCACCTCGCCCTCCGTTTCGGCGTGGAGCCCTTCCGCCATCTTCCGCACCCCCTGGAGGAGCGAGGCCTCGTCCGCCCGCAACGCCGCGAGCTCCTCGGCGGACGCCGCTTCCATCCGGGCCCCCAGCTCCGCCTGCCTCCTGGCCAGCGAGAGGGCGTCGTCGGCGGCCCGACGGAGCGCCGCCTCGGCCCGCTGGGCGCGCTGCGCGGACATCTCGTTCCGGGCGTCGCGCAGCTCCTGTGCGGTGCGCTCCAGTTCCCGGGCCGCCTCTTCCTGCGGCGTGGACGTCGCGCCCTCCGAAGCTTCCGGCGGTGACGCACCGTCCTGCGGCAACCGTCGCGTTCCTTCGGTGCGGGCTCCGTCCTCCTGCATCTGCCGGCGCGCCTCCTGAAGGTGCTCCGACGCCCTCTGCACACCCTCCCCGGCCCGGTGCTCCTCCAGTTCCTGGAGCCGTTCTTCCAGGCGCGCCATCCGCTCCTGCAGGGCGTCGGCCCGTTCCGCGATGCGCTCCTGCTGCTCCGCCCGGAGTTCCGGCCGGTCTCCCTCCTTCATGGACTCGGTCACCGCGCGCTGCTCCCGGGCCAGCTCCTCCGCCTGGTCGGTGGCGGCGCGGAAGTCCTGCTCCACCGCCGCACGCCGGAAGCGCTCCAGCGCGCGCTCCAGGCGCTCCCGCATGGCGTCCTGCTCCTGGGCCATGTCCGCCAGCGCGTCGGAGGCGCCGGTCTCCTCCTGGCGCTCCAGCGCGTCCCGGAGCCCCTCCATCTGCCGCTCCAGCGCCGGGCCCTCCATCTCCCGGAGGAGTTCCTGGAGGGCCTGAAGGTCCGCCGCCAGCTCGGGATCCGCCGCCCCCGCCTCCTCCATCATGCGCTCCAGCTCCTCCAGGCGCGCCTGCAGCGCATCCACACCGTCCGCCAGTTCCTCCTGCTCCTCCAGGGCCTGTTCCAGCTCTTCCCGCTGCGTGAACGCGGCAGGCTCCTCGCCGGCGCGGGCACCGGCGGAACGGGGATCTCCACGGGACTGCCGGGACTCGGCGGCGCGCTGCCGGTTCTTCTCGGCCCCCGCCCGCGCCGCGTCCGCCAGCGCGTCCAGGCGCTGGGCGGCGGCGTCCAGCTCCGCGCCGGCGGCGTCGCGCACCTCCGCCGCCGACGGCATCCGCAGGACGAACTCCCGCGTCCGCGCCTCCTGCGGGCGGGGCCCGTTGTCCAGGACGCGGGCGTAGTAGCGCACCGTGTCGCCGGGCACCAGGCCCCACCACCGGAGGTCCAGGAGGGGACGAGCCAGCGCCGTGCGGGTTCCGCCCAGCGCCACACCCTGCACCTCGGGCTCGTCACGCTCGCCGGTGACCCGCACGCGGTACGCCACCAGCTCCAGCCGCCGGAGGCCGTAGTCGTCCAGCGCTTCCACCACCAGCGGCTGTCTCAGCCCCAGGGGGATGACGGTGTCGCGCCCCGGGAGCGTGATGGCGATCTCCGGCGGACGATCGGGCACCAGATCGATCTCCAGCGGATCGGGAAGGAGCGCCGCGCCCTCCCCCCCGTCATCGGTGAAACGCCAGGTATAGAGGCCCGAGCGCTGGGGCTGCCACGCGCCGGCGAAGTGGGGGCCGTCCACGTCCAGCGCCGCCACCTCGCGTCCGGCGGAGTCCACCAGGGCGCCGGCGGCCAGCGCCCGGTTGGACGCGCCCTCCAGCCGGAGCAGCGTCCCGGCGGGGAGGGTGAGCGCCGGGATCCGCCCCCGGAACTCCTCCTCGCCGCCGCCGGTGTGGGGCGGGTAGCTCGCCCGCACCACCAGGTCTCCCACGAAGAGCGGGTCGGCGGGCACGATGACGAAG
>WGEM01000438.1 GCA_015492755.1 Gemmatimonadota bacterium
ACCCCTCCAGGTCGAGCTGCCCCGAGAGGCTCGCCTGCACGGCGCCGGAGCGGGAGATGTACTCCAGGCCCAGGTCGCGGAGGGTGGGAAGATCGGGGATCTGCGCGGCGGCCGGGACGGCGAGGGCGAGGACCAGGCCCGCGGCGGCTGCCGCCACGAGCCGGGCGCTCCGCCGGAGGGCGGGGCACGGGGCCGTACCGATGTCCCTCATGAGGCTCCCGGGCAGGAAGGGAGTCGCGAATGCCTCGGCGGCCGGTCCCCGCGGCTCCGGTGCAGGTGCCGCGGCCGGACCGGCCGCCTCTGGCGGAGAAGGTAGAGGCGACGCGGCCGGAGCGGCAAGGCGGAAGGCGCCTTCCCCGGCGGTGGATCCCCCCCCCGTCGCCTGGCCTGGCGGTCCGCCCTATTCCAGCATCGTCTCCGTGTGCTGCTCGGCGGGTCTCAGGTCCGCCCGCTGGTTGATGATGCGGGCGCAGGTGTTCCAGCGCAGCACCGCGTCGTCGTTGTCCGGTGGACTCAACTCCTCGGCCTTCTCGAAGTGCGCCATCGCCCGCCGGAACCAGTCGTAGGCGATCCTGCCGGAGCCGTGCCCCCGGGTGTGGAGCTGACTCATGGCCCGCCGCTCCCAGAGAATGCCGGCGTAGTACTCCTGCTGGTAGTCCCCGGCGAGGCGTGGGACCAGCTCCATGGCCTCGGCCATGGAGGGGCCGCCCGGGCTGCCGAACTGGTCGCTGAGGGAGAGGATCAGCGTGATGAGCGCATCCTGGTTGTCGGGGTCCACCGCCAGGATGTCGTGGCAGATGCTCTCGGCCAGACGGGGCTCGTTGAGAAGCCGGTAGCGCACGGCCTTCCGCTGCGCGGCGGCCAGGGCTTCGGGCTTCAGGCGCTTCAGTTCGAACATGCTCCCTCCTTGGCGGCCGGCGGGCCGCCGTGGCCGCCTACTCGGTGGCGGGTGCCCTCCGGAGGAGCCGGACCAGCTTCCGCACCGGGTCGTAGGCCCGGTCGGCCACGCGCTCCTTCAGCGGAATGATGGCGTTGTCGGTGATGGTGATGCCTTCCGGGCAGACCTTCGTGCAGCACTTGGTGATGTTGCAGTATCCCACGCCGTGGACGGTGCGCAACTCCTCGAGACGGTCCTCGGTGTCCAGCGGGTGCATCTCGAGGCTCGCCGTGTAGGCCAGGAAGCGCGGCCCGATGAAGTCGGCGTGCCTGTGGTGCTCCCGGAGGACGTGGCACACGTCCTGGCAGAGGAAGCACTCGATGCACTTCCGGAACTCCTGGGAGCGCTCCACATCGGACTGCGCCATGGTCCACGAGCCGTCCCCGTTGTGGGGCGGCGGCGGCCTGAAGGGCCGGATGCGCTTCTTCACCTCGAAGTTCCAGGAGACGTCGGTGACCAGGTCGCGCACGTGGGGAAAGGCGCGCAGCGGCTCCACGGTGATGGGCCTGGTGATGTCCATCTGACGGACGCGCGTCATGCACATCAGCCGTGGCATGCCGTTGACCACCGCCGAGCACGATCCGCACTTCCCGGCCTTGCAGTTCCACCGCACCGCCAGGTCGGGGGCCTGCTCCGCCTGGATGGCGCGCACGGCGTCCAGAACCACCATGCCGTACCAGACGTCGGTCTCGAAGCTCCGGAACTCGCCGCTTCCGGCGTCCCCGCGCCAGATCCTGAAGGTCGCTCTGTCCATCAGCCTCGCTCCTCGATGATCCGGCGCAGGTGGGGGGGCATCTCGCCGCACGGTACGGTATCCAGGACCATCTCGCCCGTGTCGGCCCGGCGGATGACGATGTTCTTCCGGCCCCACTCGGGGTCCTTCTCCGGGTAGTCCACCCGGCTGTGGGCTCCGCGGCTCTCGCGGCGGGCCAGTGCGGCGCGGGCGGCTGCCTCGCCGATGGTCAGGAGGTGCGGAAGGTCCAGCGCCGTGTGCCAGGCCGGGTTGAACTCCCGGCTCCCGTTCACCGCCACCGACTCCGCCCTGCGCGCCAGGGCGTCGATCTCCTCCAGAGCCTCGGCCAGCCCGCCGTCGGTGCGGATGATGCTGACCTTCTCCTGGAGGAGGTCCTGGAGGGCGAACTGGACCTGATACGGCCCCTCCGCGGCCTCGCCCGTGGAACGCTCCAGCGGCGCCAGCACCTCGGCGGCCGCCTGGCGGATCTCGGTCTCGTCGAGCGTCACGGCGCCGTGCTCCCGGGCGAACGCGGCCGCGTGCTCTCCGGCCAGCTTCCCGAAGACGAGGAGATCGGAGAGCGAGTTGCCGCCCAGGCGGTTGGCGCCGTGAAGCCCCGCCGCCACCTCCCCGGCGGCGAAGAGGCCGGGAACGCAGGACATCTGCGTGTCGGGATCCACGCGCACGCCGCCCATCACGTAGTGCGTCGTGGGACCCACCTCCATCGGCTCCTTCGTGATGTCCACGTTGGCGAGCTGCTTGAACTGGTGGTACATGCTGGGGAGCTTCTTCCGGATATGCTCCGCCGCGTCGGGGATCTTCTCCGAGATCCAGGAGATGTCCAGGAAGACGCCGCCGTGGGGGCTCCCCCGCCCCTCCTTCAC
>WGEM01000439.1 GCA_015492755.1 Gemmatimonadota bacterium
AGAGACAGATTCCGGGGTGGAGCTGGCGCGGAGGCGTTTCGGTACCAACGCCGATGTGGATCTGAGCGCCGCGACGCTGGATCTGGCGGGAGATTCTCTGGTGTTCAACCGGCGGGGCGTCGCCGACCTCAGCGGTGCCGGAGGGCCGCTGGGCACGGCCACCTTCTCCTCGGGCGCGATAACGTACCGGGTCTCGTTCAACGGCCTGGGCGCCGCGAAGATCGAGCGCATCTGAGCGACCTATGTGCAACGAATCGCCGGATCGGAGGCTTCACGCTCATCGAGGTCATCGGGGCGCTGGTGATCTTCGCGCTGGGCGTACTCATGGTGATTCAGGTGAGCGAAGCCATGGGCACCCAGATGCGCAACGCCGGCGCGCGCTCGGCGCTGGCGGCGCTGGCGGCGGAGAAGCTAGACTCCATGGAGGCGATGCCTTTCGACTCCATCGTGGCCGACACCGTGGCGGACACCCTGACGGTGGAGGGGCGGGCCTTCCGGCGGCAGGTGGCGGTGACACCGGTGACGCCGCTCCTGTTTCAGGTGGATGTCTCCCTGACTCCGGTGACCGGAACGGGCCCTACGTACGACGCCACGCTCTACAAAGCGGGACGCTGGTAGCGCCGGGGCACGGTGGCTTCACGCTGGTGGAGGCCATCGTCGCCATGCTGCTCTCCTCCGTCGTGGTGGTGCTGGTGGGCACCACCTTCCTGGTGCAGAACCGCTATTACGCCACCGAGGTGAAGCGCGCGCTGGTCCACGACAACGCCCGCGCCGTCACGGATCTCCTGACGCCCGTCATCCGCTCCGTGACGGAGGGCGGGGTGGTGGTGGCCGGCCCGCGTACCCTCACCGTGCGTACCCCCATCGTCATCGCGGTGGTGTGCAACCGCCAGGCGAACTTCGCCGACGTGTACAACGAGGGCGGTGAGAGCGCCATCGACACGCTGGAGGTGGCGGGTGTGGCGCTTCGCGACACCCTCACCGGAGCCTGGACCTACGCCAATACCGACTGGAGCAACATCGACGGCTCCGGGGGTGCGCCGGCCAACGACTGTGCCGCCAAGGGGGCGGATACCACGGGGGTGGCGGCGAACTTCCACCGCATCCGCCGACTGGCGTCGCTCACCGGTCTTCCGGACGAGGGCGACCTCCTCATGATCTTCCGGGAGACCACCTTCTCGTTCGCGCCCTCCGCCATGGACTCCAGCACCTGGGCGCTCTACCGGCAGCCCTACGGCCAGACGCCGGTGGAGTACGCCACCGGCATCGACACCACGGCGGCGTTCCAGTACCGCGTGAACGGCTCATACGTGGACACGGTGAGCGCCGGTCAACTGGACCTCATCGACGCGGTGCGCATCTCCGCAAACGCGCGGCTCCCGGCGCCCACCGGCGGAGTGGAGGACGTCTCCTTCGGGTGGTCGGTGAACATCCAGCTCCGGAACCTGAGGGCGGTGAAGTGAGGCGGCCGGAGGTGGTCCGGGGCGGCTTCGTCCTGGGGTTCGTGGTGCTCCTCCTCTTCGCGGTGGCGGTGATGGGGGCCACCGGTTATCTCGTGGTGAACACCGAGTTCCAGATGGCGCGCTACGGCGCCGAACGCGCCGAGGCGGCGGCCATCGCCCGGGCCGGGCTGCAGCGCTTCGTGGCGGAGCAGCTGGGAGCGCTCCCGGATACCGTGCAGTACGCCATCGGAGACGGCGTGGTCACGGTCACCGCGCGCAAGCTCTTCGCGCGGGACACGCTCACTGATATGGTCCTCATCCGCGCGGAGGCGGAGGTGTCGGACCTCTTCACCCAGCAGATCCCCGCCACACGCGTGGTGGAAGGGTACGCCATCTACCACCGCAGGCCGCTCCGGCACCGGGGTGTGGTGATCATCTCGGAGAACGAGATCGAGACCGATCGATGGTACGCGGAGATCCACGGTGTGGACTCATCCACGGCGTTTGACTGCTCCGGGGGAGGTGCCTCCACCATTCCGGGTGCCATCGCGCTGAACACGGTGGACGAAAACAGCGGGGACATTGAGGGCGATCCCGACGACGAGACGTGGGGGAGCTACGATGCCATGTACGACTCGCTGGACATCCGCTGGGATGTGCTTTCGGACCCGAGCTTCCCCGTGGACTTCGAAGACGCCATGCCGAACTTTGCGGCGCTGCCCCCCGACTCCTTTCCCGTGATCCGGTTCAACGGGAGCAAGTATTTCAACTGGGACGACGACGGCCGGGGCGTGCTCATCGTCACCGGTGAGTACGACGCCAGCTGGGCCTTCGACTGGTCCGGCATCATCCTGGCGGGCGCCGTGGACCGCCGCATCTACGGACAGGTGCGGGGGATGCTCATCGGCGGGCTGGCGGGGCCCAACCCCGGAAACCGCGTCGAGCACCGCGGCCAGTCGTACTACTACTCCTGCAACGTCTACGCCGCCAACGAGTCCCTCTCCTACCTGGAGCTGTTGGAGAACACGGTCTACGAGGTGGACTGAGTCGGCGTCGGCCGTGACCCGCTCGGGTCTTGGTGTGCTGGCGTTCTTGCGCCGGGTGGCTCCAGTCCCGCACCTTGCGCGGCGCATCACCCTTCCCCTCGCCACCGGGCGTGGGGAGGGGAAGAGCGGCTCATGGCGGGGAGCCGCTCGCGGGCCGGCCCCGCTCTCCGGCCCCGGCGCCCCGGCGCGCACCTGCCCCGCTGCATGAGGGAGACGAGGAACCATGGAACCCACCAACACCCGGGATCCGCAGTACTACCATCGGGTGGTGGACTGCCAGTGGGCGTGTCCGGCGCACACAAACGTGCCGGAGTACATCCGGCTCATCGCCGAGGGGCGCTACACCGAATCGTACATGCTCAACCGGAAGTCCAACGTCTTCCCGGGCATCCTGGGGCGTACGTGCGACCGTCCGTGTGAACCGGCGTGCCGGCGCGTGAGGGTGGAGGAGGAGCCGGTGGCCATCTGCCGGCTCAAGCGTGTGGCCGCCGACCTGCGCGACGAGGTGAGGCAGTTCATTCCGAAGGCACCGGAGGTGAAGAACGGAAAGCGCATCGCGCTCATCGGTGCGGGGCCCGCCTCGCTCACGGTGGCCAATGACCTCCAGCCTCTGGGCTACGAGTGCGTGATCTTCGAAGCGCTCCCGAAGCCCGGGGGACTCATGCGCACCAACATCCCCGCCTTCCGCCTCCCTCAGAAGGTCCTGGATGAGGAGATCGACTACATCCTGGAGATGGGTGGTGTGGAGATCCACTACAACCACCCGATCACGAGCCTCCGGGAGCTCCTGGACGAGGGCGGCTTCGACGCCGTCTTCATCGGCACCGGCGCGCCGAAGGGGAAGGATCTCCGCATCCCGGGCCGCCAGGAGGGCGCCGAGCACATCCACATCGGCATCGAGTGGCTGGAGTCGGTGCACTTCGGGCACGTGGACTCCATCGGCGAGCGGGTGCTGGTCATCGGGGTGGGCAACACCGCCATGGACTGCTGCCGCACGGCCAAGCGCCTGGGCGGCACCGACATCAAGGTGATGGCGCGTAAGACCCGACCCTACTTCAAGGCATCGCCCTGGGAGCTGGAGGACGCCGAGGCGGAGGGGGTGGAGATCGTGGTGAACCACGCTCCGCAGCGCTTCGTGGTGGAGAACGGGCGACTCAGGGGCATGGTCTTCGACATCGTGGAGTGGCACGAGAACGACGAAGGCCGCCTGGTGAGCACCAAGATGGATGAGGCGTTCCTCCCCGCCGACGACGTGATCCTGGCCATCGGGCAGGACAACGCCTTCCCCTGGATCGAACGGGACATCGGCATCGAGTTCAACGAGTGGGAGATGCCGGTGGTGGACCGCACCACCTTCATGACCACCCGCGAGGGCGTGTTCGTGGGGGGCGACGCCGCCTGGGGCCCCGAGAACATCATCTGGGCGGTGGAGCACGGCCATCAGGCGGCGGTGTCCATCGACCTCTACTGCCAGGGGAAGTCTCTGGTGGATGACCGGCCTGCGTACGGCATGACGCTGGTCTCCACCAAGATGGGGCTGCGGGAGTGGCGCTACTCCAACGACTACAACCCGGCGCACCGTACCGAGATGCGCTACGCCGACCTGGAGCGGCGGCTCCGGGACATCCAGGTGGAGGCGGAGCTGGGCTTCGATCCCGCACAGGCCGCCCGCGAGGTGGAGCGCTGCCTCAACTGCGACATCCAGACGGACTTCACCGCGAAGCTCTGCATCGAGTGCGACGCGTGCATCGACGTGTGCCCCACGCAGTGCCTCACCATCACCGAGAACGGCGAGGAGATGGAGCTCCGGCAGCGGCTCACGGTTCCGGCGGAGAACCTCGAGCAGCCCATCTTCGTTTCCGAGCCGCTCCCGCAGACCAAGCGCGTCATGGTGAAGGACGAGGACGTGTGTGTGCACTGCGGACTCTGCGCCGAGCGGTGTCCCACCGCGGCGTGGGACATGATGGAGTTCGATCTCATCAACCCCTACTCGGGCCATGACACGTGGGCCGAGCTGGAAGCGCGCGTATGAGCGGGACGCCGGGCGTCAACGATTTCGCCCTGAAGGTGGCCACGGTGAACGGCACCGGCTCCGCCAGCGCCAACGGTCTCCTCCTGCAGGCGCTCTTCCGCATGGGGATTCCCGTGTCGGGGAAGAACGTCTTCCCGTCTAACATCCAGGGGCTCCCCACCTGGTACGAGATCCGGGTGAACCGGGACGGCTACACCGCCCGGAGTCCCGATTTCCACCTCATGGTGGCCATGAACCCCGAGAGCTACGCCCGTGACATCGCCGAGGTCCAGCCGGGGGGGTGGGTCCTCTACGACAGCTCGCGGCGCCTGGACCCGAAGCTCCTGCGCGACGACGTGACCTTCCTGGGCGCGCCGCTGGCCAATATGTGCGTCGAGCACTTCGAGGGCGCGCGCACGCGCATCCTCATGAAGAACATCATGTACGTGGGCGCGCTGGTGGCGCTCCTGGACATCGATCTGGAGGTGGTGAAGGAGATGCTCCAGGACAAGTTCGCGGCCAAGCAGCACCTCATGGACGCCAACTTCAAGGCCATCGAACTGGGCAGGAACTACGCGCTGGAGCACTTCGACTGTCCGCTCCCCATCCGGGTGGAGGCCATGGACGCCACGAGAGACTGCGTCATGGTCACCGGCAATACCGCCGCGGCGCTAGGATGCCTCTACGCCGGAGCCACCGTGGGGGCGTGGTACCCCATCACGCCCGCCACCTCGCTCATGGATGCCTTCAGCGAGTACTGCAAGCGATTCCGCGTGGACCCCGAAACGGGGCAGAACCGCTACTGCATCCTTCAGGCGGAGGACGAGCTGGCGGCGGCGGGGATGGTCATCGGCGCCAACTGGATGGGCGCGCGGGCGTTCACACCCACCAGCGGCCCGGGGATCTCGCTCATGAGTGAGTTCATCGGGCTGGCCTACTACGCCGAGATCCCCAGCGTCTTCTTCGACGTCCAGCGCACCGGCCCCTCCACCGGGATGCCCACGCGGACGCAGCAGGGGGACCTGCTCCTGTGCGCCTACGCCTCGCACGGCGACACGAAGCACATCGCGCTGTATCCCGCCGATCCGAAGGAGTGCTTCGAGTTCGCGGTGGCAGCCTTCGACCTGGCGGACCGCTTCCAGACCCCGGTGTTCGTCGTGAGCGATCTCGATATCGGGATGAACGACTGGATGATCCCGCGCCTCACCTGGGATGACGGCTACCGCCCCGACCGGGGGAAGGTGCTGGACGCCGAGGACCTGGAGCGGGTGAAGGAGTTCTATCGCTACCTGGACGTGGACGGGGACCACATCCCCTACCGGACGCTCCCCGGTGTGAGCGAGAAGGGGGCGTACTTCACGCGGGGCTCGGGGCACGACAGGTACGGCCGCTACACCGAGGACTCCGACGCCTACGTGGAGGTGGTGGACCGGCTCCGCGCCAAGGTGGAGTCGGCGGCGGCCCACGTACCCCAGCCCGAGATCCACGCGGTGGAGGGCGGCGCGCGTGTGGGCTTCGTCTCGGTGGGCGGGTGTCACTGGGCGGTGCTGGAGGCCCGCGACGACCTCCTTCGCCGGGGCATCGAGGTGGACTACCTGCGTGTGCGCGGCTTCCCCTTCGGCGAGGCGGTAGAGCGCTTCCTGGAGGAGCACGAGACGGTGTTCGTCATCGAGCAGAACCGCGACGCGCAGCTCCGGGCGCTCCTCCTGCTGGAGACCGCCTGTCCGAAGGAGAAGCTGCGGTCCGTGCGCTACTACGGCGGCCAGCCGTTGAGCAAGGGGCACGTGCTGGAGGGCGTGCTGCCGCACTTCGAGGCGACGCTTGAGGAGGTGGCCCCATGACGTTCACGAAGCCCGTCGCCCGGCACCCGAAGCTCAAACCCAACCGGGTGGGGCTCACGCTGCGCGACTACGAAGGCGCCATGTCCACGCTCTGTGCCGGATGCGGCCACGACTCGGTGACGGCGGCGCTCATCCACGCCTTCTACGAGCTGGACGTGGAGCCCCACATGGTGGCGAAGCTCTCGGGAATCGGATGTTCCTCGAAGACGCCCACCTACTTCATGAGCGGGGCCCACGGCTTCAACTCGGTGCACGGGCGGATGCCCGCCATCGCGGCGGGTTCCAGCGCAGCGAACCGGGACGTGATTCACGTGGGCATCAGCGGAGACGGCGACTCCCTCTCCATCGGTCTGGGGCAGTTCTGTCACGCCATCCGCCGCAACGTGAACATGCTCTATGTGCTGGAAAACAACGGCGTGTACGGACTCACCAAGGGGCAGTTCTCCGCGTCGGCGGATCTGGGGACGAAGTCCAAGCGCGGCGCCGTGAACGGCGTGCCGCCCATCGACGCGGTGAACGTGGCCCTCACCATGGGCGCCACCTTCGTGGCGCGCTCCTTTTCCGGCGACAAGCAGCAGCTCGTGCCCCTCCTCGAGGCAGGCCTACGACACCAGGGCTTCGCCTTCATCGACGTCATCTCCCCCTGCGTCACCTTCAACGACCACCCCGGCTCCACCAAGAGCTACGCCTACACCCGCACCCACAACTACGAGGTCATCGAGACCGACTTCGTACCGCTGCGGGAGGAGATCACCGCCGAGTACGCCGAAGGGACGGTCCGGGCGGTGAAGCTGCACGACGGGAGTACCGTGCTGCTCCGGAAGGTGGCGGAGGACTACGACCCCACCGACCGTTCGGCGGTCATCGAGTACCTGGGTGAGGTGACCCGCCGGGGAGAGATCCCCACCGGCCTCCTCTACCTGGAGGAGGGCCGTCCCGACATGCACGAGCTGGAGAACACCGTGGAGACGCCGCTGGTGAAGCTCCCGTACGAGGTGCTCTGCCCCGGGAGTGCCGTGCTGGCGGAGATCCAGAAGGAGTGGTGGTAGTGATGCATGTGAGACGCGGCGGGTGGCGCGTCGCGCTTCCCGCGCTCCTGGCGCTGGCGGGGGTGGCTGCCGCGGCGTGCGGGCGGACGCCGGCGG
This sequence comes from Gemmatimonadota bacterium, assembly GCA_015492755.1. GTDB lineage: Bacteria > Gemmatimonadota > Gemmatimonadetes > Longimicrobiales > Gaopeijiaceae > S146-37. The sequence continues at coordinate 7,486 of WGEM01000439.1, forward strand.
GACCGGACGAGGACGTGATCCGCGTTTTGGCCGGTGTGGTGGTGGATTCGCTGGCGGCGGACTTCGCCCGCCAGGGGTTGGAGCCCGTGTTGGTCACCGACGCCCCCGAGGAGGCTCCGGCCGACTCGCCCGTCCGACCCATCCGGCTGGTCTCCTTCCGCGTGGAGGGGGACACCGCCTATGTGGGCGTCGTCACCTTCCGTGAGGCGCGGCGGGGCGTGGGCGCCTCCAACGCCACGGCGGTCCTTGAACGGGATCCGGAGCGGGGGGGCTGGGTGCTGGTGCGGTGGATCCCTGGCGCCACCACCTGAGCGCCCGTCCCCTCACCGCCCCCGATACGCCAGACCCTCCCGGATCCAGCCGGGAGCGGGGGTGCCGTACCGGCTCCGTACCGAATTGAGAGTGCGTGCTGTCGTGATGTTGTGTATAGTACCGGAGTGGCAATCCGCGTCCGTGGTACGCAGGGGGTTAGGCTACGAGCTGAACGTGGTGTCCGATGTCGCTCTCTTCTCCTGTCGTTGTTCTTATCTCGCACGACCAGCAGCTTGCGGCCTTCCTTACCGACCTACTCGTACCTGCCTACGAAGTCATAACGGGTCCCGAGCGTGTCGAGGAGATGTGGGAGCGGGACGTTCGGTGCGTGGTTCTCGATGCGCGTTCCGGTCCACATCGGGCTGATACATTCATTCAGTTGGGTGTGCCGCTCATCGTGCTCGGACGCGTTCATGAGGCTCGACGGATGAACGCCTCGGGGGGGGGGACATTTGTGCACTATGAGCAGGTTCACGGAAGCCTCCCCGCCGTACTTCTTCGTGTCAGCATCGAAGATCTGTTCAAGCGGTGCGTGGAGGAGGTGGCGGTTCTGCAGTGGACACGATCGCTCCTGCCGCTGAAGCAGGCACTTCTTCGAGCGTACGGAACGCCACCGGCAGTGCGCCCGCAGTCACTGATGCGCAAGTCCCCGTACAGCTATAAACAACTTCAACGTGCATGGATGAGCGTGATGGGGACGAGTTCAACACTCTCACGAACGGAGTTCCTCCAGGCGGTTACGTTCCTCCGCATCGTGGAGCTTTCGCTTGCGAACCCCGGCTGAAGCTGGGAGAGCGTGGCAGCGGCAGCCGGCGTGACGCCCCCAACACTCCACGCACGATTCCGGCAGTTTCTGGATCGTTCGCCAGGGAGGACAGGTCCACTAGCGATCCTTCGAATCATGAGGCGAATGGAAAGGATGGTGCGTCTTCCCCTAGAGTGCGCCGCTGTCAAGGCTTCCCGTGAGGCACATGGCTGATCGAACAGGTGAGCCTTCCGGGCGTCCGACTTTTTTCCTCCGCCGTCCAGCTTCTTTCCTTGGCGTGCGTGAGGGTGAGTTGCATCTTCATCCGAAGGAAGGAGACCGATGCATCTGTTCCTGTAAAGGCTTGATCGACGTTTGTGGTGCTAGTTCCGGATGAGCGTTATGTCAAGTGCACGATTGAAATCCGGTCAGGGACGGTTCATAGGGCTCCTCGCTATTTCGTGTGGGTCGACTGAAGGTGAAGCTTGCCGCACACGAGGTAGGCCATCGTGATGAAGTTCTCAGAGGTCCGGTAGCCGCGAGCCCGGGCCTTGGCCGCCTGAATCAGGCTGTTCATCGCCTCGAGCACCCCGTTGCTGACCCGGGAACGGAACCAGCGCAGCACGCCCTGCCAGTGCTTGCGAATCGTGCGGGCCACCCGCACCATGGCCGGCAGACGGCTGTGCGTGGCCCAGAAGTACCACCTCTTGAGGTAGGGTTCGGCAAGCTCCAGCGGCAGCTCCCAGAACTCCTGGAACGCCAGCTTGAGTCGGTAGGCCCTGGCCGTGCGAAGGCCGACACGCTTCGGGTTTACGAGCTCATCGAGCAAGGCCTGTTGTCGCGCGGTGAGGTTCGCTCGGTTCCGGAGCCACAAGTAGCGCGTGCGCTTCAGCTCCGGCCGTTCCTTCTGCTCCTGCCTTCGCACTTCGTCCACCGCGTCGTTGAGCAGCCGCAGCACATGGAACTTGTCGAACGTGATCTCGGCCAGCGGGAACTGCTCGGCCGCACCCTTGAGGTAGGCGGGCAGCATGTCCATGCACAGCTCTTCGATCTGCTCCGGCTCACCCCCGTGTGCGAGGAGATCGAGCCGGAACCGAGCCAGGGCCCCCGCCTCGCGCCCCTCCGTGGCGTACAACAGCCGGCTCTCGTCCAGATCAGCGAACAGCGTGATGTAGCACTGACCCCGTCGGCTCGCCGTCTCGTCGAGCCCCACCGCCCGCACCCCAGAGTAGTCCGCCCGAGCCCTAGCCTCTCGGACGTAGTGCTTCACGATCCGCCACAGCCGCGTATCGTGCTCGCCCACGAGCCTGCCCACCGCGGCCACCGGCATCTCACGCACCAGCGCCATCACGAGCGCCTCGAACAGCAGTGTGAACCCGCTCCCCGACCGAGCCCACGGCACCTCGACCTGTTTGATGCCGTGCTCGGGGCACTCCACACGCGGCACCGGAGCATGCAGGTAGGCCTCGTACTGGAAGAAGTTCAGGTGCCGCCACTCCTTCCACGTCGAGTCGTACGCCTTGCAGCCGCCCCGACCACATCGCGGGCATCGAAACGTCCCGCCTCGCTCGTAGTTCAGCGCCACGTCCAGCCGCCCGGCTTCCTCATTGAACACCACGCTCTCAACCTTCCAAGGCCACACCAGCCCCAGCGCCGCCCCGAACA
>WGEM01000440.1 GCA_015492755.1 Gemmatimonadota bacterium
CGTCAGATGTGTATAAGAGACAGCCGCCAGTACCGCCTTCAGCGCCAGCATCACCCTGGAGAGCTCTCCACCGCTGGCGGTTCGCGCCAGCGGACGCGGCTCGAACCCCGCGTTGGTGGCCACCAGAAACTCCACCCGCTCGCGTCCCGCCGCGGATACCTCCGGGAGCGGCTCCAACGAGACGGAAAAACGGGCCCCCGGCATCCCCAGCTTCGGGAGGGTCTCGCTGACAGCCGCCTCCACCCGGCGGGCGGCGTCGCCCCGGAGTTCGCTGAGACGCGTCGCGGCTTCGCCCAGCTCTCGCTGCAGTATCCGGATGCGCTCCATCAGCTCCGAGCGACCGGTGTCCGCGTCGTCCAGCTCATCGAGTTCGGCACGGACGCGCTCGGCCGTGGCCAGCACGTCCGTCAGCTCCGGGCCGTACTTCCGCTTCAGCCTGTAGATCAGATCCAGTCGCGCCCGTACCTCGGCGAGGCGAGCGGGATCGTGGTCCACCGATGCGGCGTACGCGCCCAGGTCGCGTCCCAGCTCCGAGAGGATCACACGCGCCTCGGTCAGGCTCTCCACGAAGGGGGCGAGCTGGGCGTCCAGCCGGGCGAGCTGCTGAAGGCGGCGCTCCAGGTCGGCGAGGCGGTCCACCACCGACTCCTCGCCACCGTAGAGCACATCGTGCACCTCCCCCGCGCCCTGGATCAGCTCCTCCGCATGCTCGTGGCGCTTCGCCTCCACCTCGAGAGCCTCGTCCTCGCCCGGCTCCACCCGGGCCCCGTGGATCTCATCCAACTGGAAGCGGAGGAAGTCGGCCCGCTGCGCCAGCTCCCGGGCACGCTCCTCCCGCGACTCCAGCTCGTGTCGGGCCGCCTGCAGGCTCCCGAACAGCCGCGCCACCTCCTGAGCCAGGTCGCCGGCGCCCGCGAAGGCGTCCAGGAGCTTGCGCTGCTCCGCGGGTCGGAGGAGCGTCTGGTGCTCGTGCTGGCCGTGGAGGTCCACCAGGAGGCTCCCCACGGCACCCACGGCGCCGGCGGTGGCTGGCGAGCCGTTCACCCACGCCCGGTTCCGGCCCTCGCGGGCCACCTCCCGGCGGAGGATCACCAGGCCGTCCTCGCTGGTGAAGCCGTAGGCCTCCAGGGCCTCGTCCACCTCCGGACGCCCGCGGATATCGAAGACCGCATCCACACTGGCTCGCTCGGCTCCGTCCCGGACGACGTCGGTGGAGGCCCGCTCACCCAGGAGGAGCGAGAGCGCACCCACGATGATGGACTTTCCCGCCCCGGTTTCGCCGGTGAGTACGTTGAGGCCGGGTCCGAGGTGGAGGGTGACGTCTTCGATCACCGCGAAGTCTCGGATGCGCAGTTCGACGAGCATGGATGCAAGGTGGGGTCGGCGCCACGCCGACTCAATAGCCCGTCGGGCGGCGCCCACCGGCTGGAACGTCAGGCCCGTTCCGGGGGCCGCGCCGCCCAGTTCAGCTTCCGGCGCATGGTCTGCAGGAACGTCTGACCCGGAAGCCGCACCAGCGCCACCTCGTGGGGACCCCGCTCCACGACCACGTATTCGTCGTCGGCCAGCGCGTGCTCCACCTGGCCATCCACCGTCACCTGGAGCCCGTGCCCCGGGAAGAGCGGCATGAGGAGCAGGACCTCGTCCGACGGAAGGACCAGCGGACGCACCGAGAGGGAGTGCGGGCAGATGGCGGTGACCACGAGACACGACACATCGGGGACGAGGATGGGCCCCCCGGCGGAGAGGGAGTAGGCGGTGGAGCCGGTGGGCGTCGCCACGATGACCCCGTCGGCGGAGAAGCTCCCCACCTCTTCGTAGTCACCGTTCCCTCGGACCATGAGCTGGAGCGCCGTGACGCGGGCGGCGCCCATGGTGTGCACCACGATGTCGTTGAGCGCTTCGAAGGGACCCGCCGACACGGCAGGCGGCTCGGTGCCCTCCCCGGCACGCGGGGGCTCTGCACCGCGCATCACCCGCGCCTGAAGCGTGAAGCGCCGGTCCAGCACGCCCGCCCCGTCCAGCACGGTGGACA
>WGEM01000441.1 GCA_015492755.1 Gemmatimonadota bacterium
GAGTCGATCCGGAAGCGCTCCACCGGAAGCTCCCGTCCGTCGGCGTAGCGCACCACGGTGATGCCGTGGGCCTCCAGACGCTCGATGACGTCCTCCGCCTCCGGGAGCACGTAGTAGGCGGCGGGGGCCCGCACCGTCTCGGTGGGCCGGAAGCTCCCGTACTCGTACATGCGGGTGGGCGTCACCACGTCGCGGCGGCGGAGCATCACCTGGCCGGTATACGGGTTTCGCTCCTCCTCCACCTCCCCCAGAAGAATCACCACCTCCTCGTCGGAGCGCCGGAAGTCCGCCCGGGTGGCCAGGGGGCGGCCCACCACCGATTCCGCATCGGCAGCCTGCACGATCCGCCCAATGGTGGCCGCGTTGGCGGAGGCGAAGTCCAGGATCTCCTCCACGAACCAGAGTGTGGCGCGCACACGGTCCTGGAAGGTGGCGTAGGCGTAGGCCTCGCTGAGGATGGCGAAGCGGTTCCTGAGCCCGGCGTAGTTGTTGTTGAAGCGGGGGCGGTGGTCGAAGGTGTACCACCCCGGCCGCCGCGGGCTGGTGTTGCCGTAGTAATAGAAATCCCAGCCGCGCTTCTCCTTGATGCGCGCCGTCACCTCCGGAAGCCATCGGTCCCTCAGGAAGCGGTCAATGGCGGCGGGTGTGTTGGGATGGAGGGGCGGCGAGTAGGTGAGGTGGTAGGCGTGCCGCGTCCCGTTGGTGGTGTGGAGATCCACCACCACATGCGGGTCGTAGGCGTTCAGCAGCCCCACCAGCGAGCGAGCCTCAGGGCTGTCCAGTTTCGTGTGGTCACGGTTCAGGTCCAGCCCCTGCGCGTTGGGTCGCTGCCCCATCCCCCCCACCGGCCCGTGCTGCCGGGGACGGTTGGTGAGGCGCACCCGCTCGTTCCCGTCGGCGTTGTAGATGGGCGCCACCAGGAGCACCAACTCCTCCGTCCAGGCCGGCGTCTCTCCCATGGCGAGGCGCCGGAGCAGCATGAGGAGGGCCTCCTTCCCGCACACCTCCCCTGCGTGGATGTTGCCCTGAAGGTAGATGCGCGTCTTGCCGGTGCTGCGAACCGCCTCCGGCGTGGCGTCCGGTGCGCCCACCACCAGCAACGGGAGCGGGCGCCCCTCCATGCTGTATCCGAAGGTGGTGAAGTGGATCTCGTCGGAGAGCGCCGCCAGCTTCTGCGCCAGCTCCACCACCTCGGCATACGAGCTGGTCTCGCGGAAGTCGGTGCGTTCGGCGCGGGTCAGCAGTTCGGTGAAGTCGGGGAGCGCGCCGCCGGCGCCCTGCGCCTGTGCGCCGGAGGGCACGACGAGGAGAAGCGCGAGCCGCGTCACCACCGGGAGTACCGCGCGACGCAGAGGGGAAGCGGAGGTCCGGGACATCGTGGAGACCTCGTGTTGGAACGTGGAAGGAGTCCGGGCTCGGTACGCCCGCCGCGGCGGGGAACGTAGAGCCGCGCCCGGCGGCTGGAAACGGGTCATCCCCCCCTGTAGCTTCCGGCGCACCCGCGCGCCATTGCGGGCCCCCAGCACACCATCAGCCAGCGGAGGACGCACGGAGGTGAGCCGAGCCCTGCCCGTCTTCTACGACTGCCTCAACTGTCCGTCGTACTGCTGCACCTATCCGCGGATCCGCGTGAACAAACGCGACGTGCGCCGCCTGGCGAAGCACTTCGGTGTGAGCGAGACCACGGCGCTGCGGCGCTACACCAAGAAGGGGCAGGAGCGGGGCGAGCGGGTGCTCCGTCACCGGCCGGACGAGGTCTTCGGCAGCGCGTGCATGTTCCTCGACCTGGAAACGCGCCTCTGCACGATCCACCCGGCGCGCCCGGAGATCTGCCGCGGACATCCAGGGCGACCCACCTGCGGCTATTACACCTTCCTCATGACCGAACGCCGGGACCAGGGCGACCCGGAGCTGGTGGTGCGCGCTTACAACGTGCCGGGGGAATGGCCGGAGCTGGAGGCGGGCGACCTCAAGGAGTGAGACGCTCCGCCTCTCCGCCGGTGAGCGCAGCCACGTGTGCGCCGCCCGCTCGAACGAAGCGGTCGGCGGCTTCCGCGAGGATGTTGAGCCCCCGCAGCACCTGTGTCCGCCGAACCGGATCCAGCGCCAGGAGCACGCGGTCCAGGAGTTCCGGGTCCAGGTCGGACCACGCCTCCGCCAGCGCCTCGCCCTCCGGCGTGAGATAGACGTTCATGGCCCGTCGGTCGGCGGGGTCGCGCCGCCGCGCCACCAGCCCCCGCTCCTCCATGCGCTTCAGCATGAGGGAGACGGTGGAGGGTGTCACGCCGAGATGGTCCGCCAGCTCACCCACCATCACCGGCTCGCTGGGGTGCAGGCTCCGCAGCACCTCCATCTGCTGCGGCGTGACCCTCGGCCCGTCGCCGCCCCGCATCCGCACGCCCCTCCGGCGGCACGCAAAGCGCACCCGCTCCAGCGCCGCCATGACCTGCTGGGCCTGCGACAACCGTACCTCCCTGCTCGGGCCTGCGTCGACAACCGACGCCCGTGACTCCGCCAGTCCCACGATCCCTCGATCCCACGATCCAATGCTGCGCACATTATTTTGTTT
>WGEM01000442.1 GCA_015492755.1 Gemmatimonadota bacterium
AGTCGGCGGCGGCCTGCGCCTCTTCCAGCGTGAGGCCCCGGGCGTGCAGCGCGCGGGTCACGTCGAGGACCTTCGCCACCGCCCTGCGGAAGGTCTCCAGTTCCGTGCGGAGGAGGTGGGGCGGGTCCACGAAGCCGTGCCCCGGGACGTACCACTCCACGTCCATGGCCTGCGCCCGCTCGATCATGCGCACCCACTCGCCGGGGTGCGCCGACCGCATTGCGGGGAAGATGCGGTGCAGATACGCCTCCGACATGAAGAGCACCTTCTCCTCGGGGAGGTAGACCACCAGGTCGCCGCCGGTGTGGGCCCGGCCCAGGAAGCGGATCTCGATGGTGCGCCCGCCCAGGTGCAGCACCTCCCGGTCCGCCACCAGGCGGGTGGGGAGCACCACCGGTGGCGCGCCCTCCCGCTCCGCCGCCCGCTCCGCCGCCGCCTCCAGCGCACGGGCGGAGGTGGGGTGCGCGATGAACTCGGCGCCGGAGGGAAAGGCGCTGTTGCCGGCGGTGTGGTCGCCGTGGTCCGAGCCGATGACCACGTGGGTGATGGGCGCGTCGGTGACGCGGCGGATGTGCTCCACCAGGCGGCGCGTCTCCTCCACGCTCCCCTGGCCGTCCGCCACAAGCACGCCCTCATCGCTCACCACGAACATGCTCACCGTGGTGAAGCGCTCCTCCCCCGCCGAGCGGAGCTGTTCGTAGGTGTAGACCCCCGGCGCGATCTCCTGGACGCGGGGAAAGTCGGCGTCGGTGTAGCCGCGCGCGTAAGGATCGGCGGTGCGCGTGAGCTCCCGCGGCTCCAGCGGGGGCGGCGCTTCCTCCTGGGCCGCCTTCCACGCCTCGTAGCGCATCCGCAGCGTCAGCACGGGGCAGGCGTTCTCGTACGGGCGGATGTTCTCGTCGGTGACGTTGATGTAGAGGCTGTAGCGCCCGTCGTTGTACGAGCGGCCGTCGGGGTCGCGGGAGCGGGCCTCCAGAAGGTACGCCACGTGCGCCGTCCGGTGGTCGCACGCCACGCCCTCCAGCACCGGCTCGGTGGTGCAGGTGCAGCGTCGGTCCCCGCCTGCGACGTCCGCCGCCTCCATGGCGGCCATGACGCGGTCCTTCAGGTCGGGGCCGGCGGCGAGGAAGGCGGACACCGCGTCATGCACCACCGCGTCGGACGCCAGGATGTTGCCCTGGATGGAGTAGTAGATCTCCGCGCCGGGCACCTTCCCCTGCACGTCCAGCGACGCGGCACCGTTGTCGCGACCGGAGAATCCTGCGCTACGGCCCCGGAGATCCACGATCCCGAACTGCCGCCGCTGAATGGCGGGATCGGCGTGGAGCATCCGGATGATCTCCGCAGGCGGCGTGCCCGCCTGGAGTTGCCGGAAGATGAGCCACTGGTTCTCGCGGCTCACGTCCACGCCCGCCTGGGCGGCGGCGACGCCGATGCCCGGCACCACGATGGCCTGGATGTCCATGAGGCCCTTCGCACCCCCCGGGCCAAAGCGGGCGAAGCGCCCCTGGGGCACACAGGTGGCCGAGGCGATGACCAGGCGGCCGGTGCGTGCGTCCACCGCCAGCACCGACCAGGTGGCGGTGGCGGGGCGGGGGAGGAGCGCGCAGGCGAGCGCGGCGGCCAGGGCCGCCGGGACGGCACGCCGCATCATCAGCAGCTCAGGCAGTTGTGGTTGTTCTTCGCTCCCAGGCCTTCCAGAAGCGCGATGGTCTCGGGGAAGGGCTGCACCCGCTGCTGCGGGCCGTTGGCCATGTCCACCGTGGTCTGCCCGCGGCGGCTCACGAAGGTGACGATGGCGCCCTTCGACACCAGGTACTTGATGAGCTCGTTGTCCCCCCGCGCGGCGGCGTGATGCACCGCAGAATAGCCGTCGTGGTCCCGCACGTTCACGTCGGCCCCCAGCTCCTCCACCAGGTACTTCACCGCCGGCAGCCACCCGTCGGGGACGTGCCGGTGGGAGTTGCCCGCGCGCGCCACGCCGTAGCCCACGCCGGAGGCGGCGTGGATGGGATAGACCGCCGGACCCCCGTTGGGCACGGGTGACAGGCCCGAGGGGTCGGGCTGGTCGGCGTTCTGCCGGCTCCACCGGAAGCGCCGCCTGGGGGTCTTCTTGGTGGGGATATCGGGGTCGGCCCCGTACGCCACCAGGAGCTTCATGGCCCTCACGTCGGTGGCGTACGCCGCCCGCCAGAAGGCGGTGGCGCCGTCGAACTTCACACCCAAGATGTCGAAGTTGTACGACGTGTACCACACGTGCCGGCCGATGCGGTGGTTCACGTCGGCGCCCGCCTCGAGCAGCGCCTTCATGAGCTCCAGGTACGAGGTCTCCTGCTGCTTGAACATCGTGGGCTGCGGATAGAATGCCTTGGGGGCCCAGCGGTTGTTCAGCGTGGCGAAGAGCGGCGCGACGCCGTCTTCGGAGACGATGTTCGGATCGGCGCCCCTGGCGATGAGCTCCATGGCCAGGTCGTAGTTGCCGTTGATGGCGGCCATGAGGAGCGGCGTGGTGTGGTCGCCCGCCGTGGGCTGGTTCACGTCGGCGCCGGCGTCCAGGAGCGCCAGTGCCACGTCGATGTGGCCCTCCCGGGCGGCGTAGTGGAGCGGCGCGAGTCCGCCCTCCTTCCCCACCAGGTCGGTGTAGGAAAGCGGTCGCTCCGCGTTGTTGCCGGAGCGCGCCGCGGGAGCGCCGCCTCCGGTGCCGCCGGTGGAGGAGGTGGCGCCGCCGGGGACGCGGGTGGAGTCCCGGGCTGAGCGGGCGGGCTCGTCCGCCTGCCGGGACGCGGCGGCCGCCGGCTCCTCCCGGGCCTGGAGCTGCGCCGCCGCCACATCGGCCACGGTGGTGGCGCCGCCCGCCAGGAGCGCCTGCCGCTGCGCCTCGGCCTCCTTGGCCGCCTCGCGCCGCGCCACCACGAGCTTCTGACGCCGCATCCGGTCGGGCCCGTCGAAGGCGGCGAGCTGGACGTAGTCCACCACGTCGGTGGTGGCCGCCGGATCCGCCCCCAGCGCCAGGAGGGCCCTCACCGCCTCCAGCCGGTTGAAGGCCGCCGCCCAGTGGAGCGGGGTCTGCCGGTGGGCGCCCTCGCGGGCGTCCACGTCGGCGCCTGCGGCTGCCAGGAGACGGATGGCTTCGGCGCTCCCTGCGCCCGCCGCCAGGTGCATCGGCGTGGCTCCGGTGGCTGTGGGCGTGGAGGCGTCCGCGCCCACAGCCACCGGAGCCACGCCGATGCAC
>WGEM01000443.1 GCA_015492755.1 Gemmatimonadota bacterium
CGCGAGGCGGTGGCCATCTTCCGGCTCAGCCGTCTGAGTCCCGAGGAACTCCGGGCGCGCACCCGGATGGTGGGCTTCGAGCGCTTCCAGGAGGAGATGGCGAAGGGGCGGGGGGTGATCCTCATGACGGGTCACCTGGGAAACTGGGAGATCGGGGCCGCGGGCTTCACCACCCGGGGGGTTCCCTTCGACGCCGTGGCGAAGCCCATGGAGAACTCGCTCTTCGGACGGGCGCTGGCGGAGGCGCGCCGGCGGGTGGGGATGGGCGTCATCGACGTCCTCGACGCGCCCCGGGGCGTGCTCCGCTCGCTCCGCCGGGGGCGAGCGGTGGCGATCCTGGCGGACCAGAACACGCCCACGGGGGATCTCTTCGTCCCCTTCTTCGGACGGCCCGCGTCCGCCGCCCGGGGGCCTGCGCTCTTCGCGCTCCGCTCCGGTGCTCCCATGATGCTGGCCGTCCCGCTCCGGGACCCGGGACCGAAGGCCACCTACACGGTGACGGTGGAACCCATCGAATTCGAGCCCACCGGCGACCGGGACGCCGACGTGGTCCGCCTCACCGAGGCGCATACCCGGGCGCTGGAGGCCGCCATCCGGCGAGCGCCCGAGCAGTACTTCTGGCTCCACCGTCGCTGGAAGCGGCGCCCGCCCGTGGAGGAGGGAACCCAGGAACCGGGGTCCGTCCACCCTGTATAAGCCGACGCACCCGCGGGCCCGGCGAGGGCCGACGCCCGCCGGGCGTGCGCCATTCATCGAAGACGACGACGCGACACACCGTGATCTACATCTGCGTACCCGCCCACAACGAGGCGGACACCATCGGCGTGGTGCTGTGGAAGGTCCGCAAGGTGATGGAGGAGTTCGGTCGGGACTTCCGGGTCCTGGTCCATGACGACGCCTCCACCGACGACACCCCTGCGGTGCTGGAGCGCTACAGCCGGGTCCTCCCGCTGAGCGTGCTCCGCACCGAGGAGCGGGTGGGGTACGGAAGGGCGGTGGAGGCGCTCCTCCGGCGGGTGGTGGAGGAGGCGCCCTACCCCAAGCGGGACTGCGCCGTGATCCTCCAGGGTGACCTCACCGAGGACCCCGCCGACGTGGTCGCGGCGGTGAAGGCCATCGAGGGCGGCGCCGACATTGTTGCGGGACAGGTGGACGAAGCGGCGCGACCGCTCCCCAGGGGGCCGCTCCTGGTGCGGCGCATCGCGCGGTGGCTCCTGAAGGCGGTGAAGGGCGCGCCGGTGTCGGATCCGCTGGCGGGGATGCGGGCGTACCGGGTCATCGTGCTGAAGAAGGCGCTGCGTGACGCCGGCTCCCGGCCCCTCATCCGGAGCGACGGCTGGGCCGCCAACGTGGAGCTTCTCGGGGCGCTGGCGCCGCACGCCCGGCGCATCTCCGAGGCGCCCATGACGCTCCGCTACGACCTGCATGTACGGCCGTCCCGCTTCCGGCCCTGGTCCACCTTCCGGGGTCTCATGCGCCTCGGCGGCGCGGGACTCTGGCGGGAGGCGGGGCAGGAGCGAACGGCATGACCCGGGCCCTCGAACGTCCACCGGCGGCGCGCGCCGCCGCAGGGCTCCATGTGGGGGTGGTGCTGGCCGTCGCCCTGGCCGGGACAGCGCACCGCCTGGCGGCGCAGACGGACCCGCCCGCCGGCGACGTTGCCTCCGCCGCCGACAGCCTCGCGGCGCTCTATCCGCCTCACGAGCGCGCGGCGCCGGTTCCCTTCGGGCCCGGTGAGCGCATGGAGTACCGTGTGGAGATCCTCTGGTTCGACGTGGGCGAGGGTTCGCTCTCCATCGAGGCGGTGGACACGGTACGCGGCCACGACGTCTACCGCGCGGTCATGGAGATCGACGGCTCCATGGCGGGGCTCAAGGTGCACGACGTGTACACGTCGTTCTTCGACGTGGAGACGCTCCAGAGCTGGCGCTTCCTGCGGGACATGCGCCAGGTGAACTATCGGGGTACCCGCTATTACGAGATGCTCCCGGAGAAGGGCATCTGGGACCGCCCCGACAAGGACCCGGACGCGGAGGATCGTTCGGGGCCGCTGGGTTCATCCCTTCCCCTGGACGATATCTCGTTCATCTACTTCCTCCGCCAGATGGAGCTGGAGGTGGGGCGCACCTACACGCTCCCCCGCTACTTCAAGGAGGACGGCAACCCCGTCGTGCTGAAGGTGGTGCGCCGGGAGCGCCGCAAGGTGGACGCCGGCGAGTTCGACTGCCTGGTGATCCGCCCCGTCATCCAGACCGACGGGATGTTCAGCGAGGGCGGCGAAGCGGAGCTCTATGTGAGCGACGACGACCGGCGGCTCCTGGTCTACCTCAAGTCCAATGTGCCGCGCTTCCCCGGCGCCCTGGAGCTGTACCTGAAGGACTACACCCCGGGCGTGCCCCTGAACCCCCGTCTGCGGAACGCCGACGAGCGGTGAGCGCGCAGGGAGGCACGGCGCCTCCGCCGCCCATGTCCGATCCGCGCCCGCTGCGCACGCGGGCCGTCTGGCTGCTGGTACCGCCCTTCTTCTGGTTCGCCCGACCCACGCCGGAAGCCCTCCTGGCAGGCGGCGCGCTCACGGCGCTCGGACTCGTGGTCCGCGCCTGGGCGGCGGGAACCATCCAGAAGGACCGGCACCTCACCACCTCCGGTCCCTACGCCTACCTGCGTCACCCGCTCTATCTGGGGAACTTCCTCATCGGGCTGGGCGTCGCCGCCGCAGGCGGGCACTGGATCTGGCCGGTCCTCTTCGGCCTCTTCTACGCCGTGGTCTACCGGCGCACCCTCATCTACGAGGACCGCGTGCTGGAAGCGCAGTTCGGTGAGGCCTACCGGCGGTATCGGAGCGCGGTGCCGGGACTCGTTCCGCGCCTCACCGCCTACCAGCCGCAGGAGACGCGCGGCTTCTCCTGGGCCACCTACCGGCGGCACCGCGAGTGGGAAGCGCTCCTGGGCGCCGCCGCAGCCTTCGGGCTCCTGGCGGCGAAGGTGCTGATTCCCTAGGAGCCTGTCCGAGTAAAGGAGTGGGCCGCGCACGTGGTGCGTTCGCGTGTTCAGCCCAGCGCGCGCAACGCCGCCGCCATGGCGGTGTCGATGAACTTCCGCACCACCGCCGGGCGGAATTCCGGGTCGGCGGCGCGGACGTCCTCGCCCGTCAGCACCGCGCCCACCCAGTCCTCGGTGTGCCACCCGCCCGGGCCGTCCAGCTCCGGAAGTCCGCCCGCATCGGGGTACGGCCAGGGCGTGACGTACCAGTACCACGAGTCGTAGCCGCCGCCCATGGGCGCCATGCCCACGCCGATGGAACGCTCCGTCCCGTCGGGGGCCGCCGGTTCCACGGCGACGAGGACGGCCATGTCGAAGTGGTGCGGCCAGACGCGCACCGGCGGGGCTTCCTCCAGCGCCGCCACCAGCGGCATGAGAATCTCGGCGCCGCTGGCGTAGAGCGCCGAGACCGCCGCCAGCACATCGCTCGCCGCCTCGAAGGGCGCGCCCGTCCCCACCGGATGGTGCGGGATCTCGTACTCGGGCCGCCCCGCAGGCTCGTCGGCCATCCGCTCCAGCCACGCGAATCCTTCCTGGAGGGTGCGGCCCACCAGGGGGACGCGATCCGTGACGGTGCCGTCGGGAGCCACCCACTCCAGCGCGAGCTCCTCCACGTGCAGTGCCGCGTGGGCGCCTCCGGCGGCGTCCAGCGCCGTTCCCCGGAAGCGGCCGTCACGGGTCCAGGTGAGCGCCCGATGGCTGTCGTCGTCCCGGGGGCTGGCCAGCGTCTGGCCGGCGGCGGCCACCACCTGCACTGCGTGGTGCACCTGGAGGAGGCGTCGCAGAACGCCTCACCGTGCGCGGTGTCCAGTCGGTGCC
>WGEM01000444.1 GCA_015492755.1 Gemmatimonadota bacterium
CCTCTACGTCCTGCCCTTCGACGCCGTGGCCGCTTCGGACCGGGTCGCCGCCGACGCCGCCGACGCGGTCTTCGGGCGGGGCGGGGGCGCGGCCATGTCGGCGCTGGTGGTCTTCTCGGCCTTCGGGGCCGTGTCGGGAATCATCCTGGCCGGACCCCGCGTCTACTACGCCATGGCCCGGGACGGCCTCCTGTTCCGGTGGGCGGGGGAGGTGCACCCCAGGTACCGCACGCCCCACCGGGCCATCGTGCTGCAGGCCATCTGGTCCTCCGTGCTCATCGCAACGGGCACGTACCGGGCCCTCTTCACCCGGGCCATCTACACGGAGTGGATCTTCTTCGGGCTGATGGCGCTGGCGATCCCCATCCTCCGGCGCAGGCCGGGCCTCACCCGCGCGTATTCGGTCTGGGGCTATCCGTGGGTCCCCGTCATCTTCGCGGTGTCCGCCTTCGCCATCGTGGCCAACCAGGTGGTCCACGAACCGGCCGACAGCGTCCTGGGGCTGGGGATGGTGCTCCTGGGGCTTCCGGTCTACCTCGTCTGGTCGAGAGGCGGGTACCGGCCGCGGCCTCCAGCTCCCGGAGGTGAGGGTACGTCGCCGGGTCGCTGAGCCGCGGGCGTATCCGGACGGCGGAGAGGGTGGGGCGTATGCCCCCCCTGACGCGGGACGGGCTCCCGCGATAGCTTGCCCCCACCCGACGAAGGAGGAGCCGCCATGCATCGCCGTGCCCGAGTCCGTATCGCCCCCTCCGCCGGCGCCCTCATGTCCCTGGCGCTGGCCCTCGCCCTGGGAGCTGCCCACCCCCGCCCGGCCTGGACCCAGGAGATTCCGGGAGGGGAAGCGGCCGCTGCCGCGGGCCCGCACGCCGCCGTGCCTCCTCAGCTTGCCGCCCATCCCCGGGTCAGGGAAGCGCTTACGCTGCTTGAAGTGTGGATGCAGGCCCAGCGCGACTACCGGGGGCTCCCCGGCGCGTCGCTGGCGGTGGTGCACGATCAGGAGCTCGTCTACGCCGATGGCTTCGGGTACGCCCATGTCGAGCGGGAGGTGCCGGCCACCGCCACGACCATGTACTCCATCTGCTCCATCTCGAAGCTCTTCACCAGCGTCTCCCTCATGCGCCTCCGGGACGAGGGCCTCCTGAGCCTCCGCGATCCGGTGTCGAAGCACCTGGACTGGTTCCGCATCGGCGATCCCTATCCCGAGGCCGGTCCGGTGACCATCGAGGGGATCCTCACCCACTCGTCGGGCCTCCCGAGGGAGGCGGACGCGCCGTACTGGAGCGGTCCGGACTTCCCGTTCCCCACGCACGACGAGATCGTGGAACGCATCGCCCGTCAGGAGATGCTCTATCCCGCCCGCACGCACTTCCAGTACTCCAACCTGGGCCTCACGCTGGCGGGGGAGATCGTCGCCGCCCGTTCCGGGATGCCCTGGGGTGAGTACGTGCGGCGGCACATCCTCGAGCCGCTGGGGATGGAGAACACCGCCACCGAGCACCTGGACGAGCTCCGGGGCGGGCAGCTCGCCACCGGGTACTCCACCCGGGGGCGCGACGGGACCCGCAAGCCCATCCCCCCGTACCAGGTCCGGGGGATCCGGCCTGCCGCGGGGATGCTCTCCACGGTGGAGGACCTGGCCCGCTTCGCGTCCTGGCAGTTCCGCGCGCTGGACGGGGAGGACGACGGCGTCCTGGACCGCAACACCCTGCGGGAGATGCACCGGGTGCACTGGGTGGAGCCGGATGGGACGACCATGTGGGGGCTCGGGTTCTCCGTGTCGCGGCACGACGGGAAGACCTTCGTGGGCCACGGCGGATACTGCCCCGGATATCAGAGCTATCTGCTCCTCCGCCCGAAGGACCGGATCGCCACCGTGTTCATGACCAACGGGCTCGGCGTGAACTCGGGCGCCTACGCCCGCACGGCGTACGACATCATGGCTCCCGCCCTCCTGGAGGCGGCGAAGGAGGCCGGAGAGGGCGGGGGCGGCGCAGGGCCGGGCGAAGCGACGGGCGCCCGGGAGGGCGCCGCCGGCCGGACGGAGGGCGGGACCGCCGAGGAGCTGGCCCGGTACA
>WGEM01000445.1 GCA_015492755.1 Gemmatimonadota bacterium
GCCGGCGGACGTGGCGTTCGACGCGCCGCAGGACGGCTACACCCTCCAGTGGCTCCGCCTGGAGATGCTGGACGTGCCGCCGGAGCCCGAGCGGGACGAGCCCGAGGTCCTCCCCGAAGAGGATCTGGCCGCCGACAGCCTCCCCGAACCGCCGCCACCCCCGCCGGTGGTGCGGGCCGTGGGGGCTCTGGCGGTGCACACGCGCGACTCCGCCCTCCTAGCGGCGCTGCAGGACCGCTTCGGCGCCGCCGGCGCCTTCGTGCGCGACAGCATCCTCACGCTCCTCGTGGGGCCACCCGCGGAGGGCGAGGAACTCCAGCGCGCGCTGCCGGTGCCCTCACCCGAGGAGACCAGGGGGCTCACCCGGCGGTTCCTGAGGAATCTGCGGGCGCGGGAGTAGCGGGGGGCCGTTTCGGCCATCCTGACGCGCGGCCTCCGGTGTCATCATCCCCGGCAGGCCGTCGGCGCATCCCGACGGGCGCGGACCGCTTCCCTTGTCCACCACCGTCCGGAGAGCTATTGTACAATTGTACCTATTAGAGACGCCAGCCATGCAGATCGTCGCCGACACCTCCGCCGTCATGGCGGTGATCCTGAACGAGCCCCGTCGGGGGGCGCTGGTGGAGGCCACCCGGGGCGCCGAGGTGCACGCACCGGGGTCGTTGCCCTGGGAAGTGGGCAATGCGCTGAGCGCCCTCATGCGGCGTGGACGGCTGGACGCCCGCCAGGCGCGCGCCGCCTTCTCCGCGTTCCGGGAGATTCCCATCCGCCTCCGCGAGACGGACGTGGACGCCGTGCTGGCGATCTCCGCGTCCTTCGGTTGCTACGCCTACGACGCGTACGTGCTGGAGTGTGCCCTGGCGGCGCGGGCGCCGCTCCTCTCCCTGGACGGAGCGCTGTGCGAGATCGCGCGCGCGCTGGGCATTTCGATCCTCGAGGCGTGAGGGAGGCGGCGCCATGAAGGTCTACACCTATTCCGAGGCCCGGCAGCGACTGGCTTCGCTCCTGGACGAGGCGCGGCGGGAGGGGGAGGTGCGCATCCGCCGCCGCGACGGGACGGAATTCGTCCTGAGGCCCGTGGTGCGGGAGGGCTCCCCGCTGGACGTGCCCGGCGTGGACGCCTGCGTCACCGGCGACGAGATCCTGGCGGCCATCCGGGAGTCGCGGACGCGGGAGTAGGCGGGGGCGCCTCCCCCTACGGCACGTCCGCCCGACCCTCCGCCAGCCGCGCCAGATACGCCCCGTAGTCGGTGCCGCGGAGCTCGGCGGCGCGCGCCGCCAGCGCTTCGGCGTCGATCCAGCCCTGCCGGAAGGCGACCTCCTCGGGGCTCCCCACCCGGAGCCCCTGCCGCTCGGTGAGGGTGCGCACGAAGTTCCCGGCGTCCAGCAGACTGGCGTGCGTCCCGGTGTCCAGCCAGGCGAAGCCCCGGCCCATCCTCTCCACCTCCAGCGCTCCCTCCGCCAGGTAGCCCTCCAGGAGCGAGACGATCTCCAGCTCGCCCCGCGCCGAGGGCGTGAGCGCCTTCGCCCGCTCCGGCGCCGTGCCGTCCAGGAAGTAGAGCCCCGTCACCGCCCACGACGAGGGCGGCTCCGCGGGCTTCTCCACGATGCGAGAGGCGCGGCCCTGGTCGTCGAAGCCCAGCACGCCGTAGCGCGTGGGGTCCGCCACGTGGTACGCGAAGACGGTTCCCCCTTCGCGGCGCGCGTCCGCCCGCGCCAGCAGCTCCGGGAGGCCGTGTCCGAAGAAGAGGTTGTCGCCCAGCACCATCGCCGAGGGCGCACCGTCCAGGAACGACTCCGCCAGGAGGTAGGCCTGCGCCAGCCCCTCCGGCGCCGGCTGCACGATCCAGGTGAAGGAGAGCCCCCATCGGCTCCCGTCGCCCAGGAGCCGCTGGAACGCCTCCTGGTCGTGAGGCGTGGTGATGACGGCGATCTCCCGGATCCCCGCCAGCATGAGCACCGACAGGGGGTAGTAGATCATGGGCTTGTCGTAGACCGGCAGGAGCTGCTTCGAGACCGCCAGCGTCACCGGATGCAGCCGCGTCCCCGCACCCCCCGCCAGGATGATGCCCTTCCGTGCCGTCATATGGCGCTCCTTTCACCGGTACCCGGGACCGTCCCGGCGCCTCCGCTTGATCGCAGCATATTCGCCGCCCCCAATTCCTCCAGCACCATCCGGAGCCCCTCCTCCCAGTCGGGGCGCGCCAGCCCGAAGGCGGCCTCGGTGGCGGTGCAGTCCAGCCGCGAGTTCTTCGGGCGGGGGGCAGGCGCGCCGAAGGCCTCGGTGCTCACCTCCTCCACGCGGGTCTCCAGTCCCGCCACCTGGAAGATGCGCCGCGCGAACGCTGCCCACGAGACGTCCGGCGCGCCGGCGTAGTGGTACGTGCCCGAGCACCCGGGATCGCGGATCAGCGCGTCGGCGATGCACACCAGCGCCCCCGCCAGCGCGGCGGCGGGCGTGGGCCCGCCCACCTGGTCCGCCACCACCTGCACCACCGGGCGCTCCGCGCCCAGGCGGAGCATGGTGCGCACGAAGTTCCGGCCGTGGGCGGAGAAGACCCACGAGGTGCGCACCACCGTGTGGGGGCCGGCGGCGGCACGCACACCCTCCTCCCCCGCCAGCTTGGAGCGCCCGTACGCCGAGCGCGGCGCCGGCGGATCCTCGGGCCGCCAGGGACGACTGCCGGACCCGTCGAAGACGTAGTCCGTGGAGACGTGCACCAGCGGCAGTCCGCGCGCCGCGGCGGCCTCCGCCAGCCGGACCACCGCCTCGCCGTTCACCCGCATGGCCAGCGATTCCTCCTCCTCCGCCCGATCCACCGCCGTGTAGGCGGCGGCGTTGATCACCGCGCGGGGGCGGTGCCGGTCCAGGATCGCTCCGAAGTCGGGGGCGGCGGCGAAGTCCGCCTCGGCGCGCCCCAGACACACCGCGTCCGGCGCCAGGCGCGCCAGCTCGCGGCCCACCTGGCCGGTGCGGCCGAAGACCAGGAGGAGACGCTCGCTCACGCGCCCCTCCCTGAGTCCCGGCCGGTATCCATGAGAGCGCTTGCTCGCATCATATTCGCGGCCCCAGCCGCTCGCCCACGCCCGGCCGGTCCAGGAGCGGGCGCCACCAGTCCTCGCGCTCCAGGTACCAGCGCACCGTGCGCCGGAGCCCCTCCTCCAGCGTCACCGAGGGCACCCATCCCAGCTCGGTCCGGATGCGCGTCGTGTCCATGGCGTAGCGGAAGTCGTGGCCCGGCCGGTCCTGGACGAAGGTGATGAGCCGCTCGTGCGGCGCCCCCTCCGGCCGCGCCTCGTCCAGGAGCGCGCAGAGCGTCCGCACCAGATCCAGATTCCTCGCCTCCGCCTCGCCTCCGATGTTGTACGTCTCGCCCACCCCACCCCGCTCCAGCACCGCCAGGAGCGCCCGGGCGTGGTCCTCCACGTAGAGCCAGTCCCGCACGTTCTCGCCCCGCCCATACACCGGGATCGGCTCGCCCGCCAGGCCCTTGAGGATCACCACCGGGATGAGCTTCTCCGGAAACTGATACGGCCCGTAGTTGTTGGAGCAGTTCGTCACCAGCACCGGGAGCCCGTACGTCTCGTGCCAGGCGCGCGCCAGGTGGTCCGACGCCGCCTTCGACGCCGAGTACGGGCTCCGGGGCGCGTAGGGCGTCGTCTCGGTGAAGGCCGGATCGCCGGGGCCCAGCGAGCCGTAGACCTCGTCGGTGGAGACGTGCACGAAGCGAAACGAGGCCGGCCGCCCCGCGCGCGTCCAGTGGCTCCGCGCCGCCTCCAGGAGGGTCGCCGTGCCTACCACATTCGTCTCCACGAAGTCCAGCGGCCCGTCGATGGAGCGGTCCACGTGTGACTCCGCCGCCAGGTGGAGCACCGCGTCCGGCGCGTGCGCCTCGAAGATGCGGTCCATCGCCGCGCGGTCCCGGATGTCGGCGTGCTCGAAGGCGTAGCCCGGCTCCTCCGCCACCTCCGCCACGTTCTCCAGGCAGGCAGCGTAGGTGAGGGCGTCCACGTTCACCACCTCGTGGCCCTCCGCCACCGCCAGGCGCACCACCGCCGAGC
>WGEM01000446.1 GCA_015492755.1 Gemmatimonadota bacterium
CCGGGGAGGGGAGCACCTTCGCCGTGGTACTTCCGGCGGCGCTCTGAGCGCGGCGGCGCTACACGGCGCCACCGGTCAGGGCAGGCGCGAGAGGGTGTCGGGGGCGCGCAGCTCTTCGGGCACGAACTCCTGAATGTTGGCGTAGATGATGAACGCCCACGCGAGGAGCGCCAGCACCAGCAGGATGATGCTGGTGCGCAGGTCCAGCCGGACGCTCCGGATCTTCTTCAGCACGGCGCCTCACCCCGCCGGTTCGGTCCGTGACCCCAGGAGGGCCCGGAAGAGCAGGCGGAACGTCCCCTGCGTCTGCGCGCGGTGCTGCACGCGGAAGCCGTACATGAGGATGCGGCCCCGGCCGAACTCCGCGTCCAGGACGGCGCCCTTACCGGCAAGGAGCTCCGGCCCCACGAGGAGTCCGCTCATGAGGACCTCGTCGGGGTTCCGTGCCCAGCGTGCCACGGCCCGGATGCGCCCCGTGGGTCCGTCGAAGTCGCTGGGCTCGTACGCGCGGCCCCCCGCCCACTTGGCCGCCAGCGCCGTGGGGTTTCCGAAGGCCAGATCGTGCTGCGGATCGAGTTCGATTCTGAGGAGCGACGCCGGCAGGAAGAACTCCGGCTCGCCGGCGTCCGCCACTGCGTCGCGTACGGGAACGCCGAAGCGTTCGATGACGAGCTGGTCGGCGCGCTCCAGCGTGACGAGCGTGCCGCCCTCCCGGACGAAACGCTCCAGATTCGCCACACCCTCCTCACCGATCCCGCCCCGGTATTCCGGCGGCGTCTGCTCGCCGGTGTCGCCTTCGATGAGGCGCTCCAGCGGGATCTGTGCCGGGAGGATCACCACGTCCAGCCGTGCGCCCAGCTCCGGGTCGCGCACATCTTCGTTGGAGAGCGACACGTACGGAAAGGCGAAGTCCTCCAGCATATAGCGTGTCCACCCCTCGTCCATGGAGGCGGCCCAGCCCTGATAGAGCCCCACCCGGAGCCGGCGCACCTGCCGGATGTCGCGCACCTCCTCCGGGTCGGCGCTGACGGGGAGGCCGATGCGCTCCACCGCCGAGGCCAGGAGCTCCGCCGCGCCGGGGGCGGAGGCCGCCACGAGGAAGGCGTCGGTGCCGTCGGCGCGGCCCTCATGCACCTCCACACCGGCGTCCAGCAGCTCGTTCACCACCTGGTAGGCGCGGGTGATGCGGGCGCGCACGGCGTACCACTGCTGGGCGTCGGGAAGGGGAGGCGCGGACACGCGTGCCACCTCCACCGGCGCGGTGTCGGCTTCGAAGGGCTCGTCCACGCGGAGCGCCTCCACACCCATCTGCATGGACATGGTGTAGGCGGCGGCGTCGTAGCTCCGCATGTATGGGCCTCCCGGCCACTCGTAGAGCAGTTCCCGCCGGCGGGGCTCCAGGAGGTCCAGCACCGCCGCCCACCCCGGCTGCGCGCCGTACACGATCCACGATCCGGGGGGGAGGGTGCGAGGCTCCGTGGCGCCGCCTGCGGCGGTGTCCGCACGCGCAGGTGCCACCCGGAACGCCTCACGGGCGCGGTGCGCCTCCACGCCCTGGAGCGCCAGTCGCGTCACCATCTCCGCCGCCGCCACGGGATCCGCCTGGTCCGCCGGGATGACGTAGGCGAACGGACCCTCCCGGCGCGCCCGCTCCATGGTTTCCGACGCCATGAGCCACCGCCCGAAGGCGTAGTGCTCGTGGAAGCGCGCCGCCTGCTCCAGGTACGACATGGCGGCGATGGTCTGGTAGGCCACGATGTCGCCCAGTCGCCACACGCCACCCGGCCAGGGATCTACGAAGGCCATCTGGAACCCGTAGCGGGCCAGGCCGCGGCCGGGGCGCGAGCCCCGCTGAAGCGTCTCCAACGAGACGGTGTCGGGGCTGGCGATGCGGGCGCTGGCGGTCTCGGTGAGGAGCGCCACGATGTTGTGGTAGCGGCCGGTGAGCGCGCCCTCCTGCCCCCAGATCCGGTACATGAGGCCCGTGACCACGCCCTGCTTGCCCGCCTCCTGCAGGTCCGCCACGATCCCGCCGCCCATGAAGCGGAGCTGTTGCCACTGATGCGGATGGATGTCGGGGTTCATGGGATCGGGGTAGGGCGGCACGAACATGCGCGGCCCGGCCCGGCCCATCTGATGCTGATCGAGGTAGAGTTGTGGATAGGCCGTGTGGTACATGGCCTGCATCCAGTATCGCGTCTCCACCAGGTTCGCCTGGAAGAAGTCGCGGTTGTTGTCATGTCCGGCGTAGTGGTGATAGAGCCACGGCATCCGCGCGCGCTCATACGGCGTACCCACGTTCCGGCGATACCAGTCCGTCACCATGATCTGGCCGTCGGGGTTGGCCGACGGGATGAGCACCGTCACCACGTTGTCCAGGATGAGACGCGTCACCTCGTCGTCCGCCGTGGCCAGGCGGTAGACCAGATCCACGCTGGTCTGTGACGACCCGATCTCCGTGGAGTGGATGTTGTGGTTGATGAACGCGGTCACCGGGATCTCCCGGGCGATCCGCTGCGCCTCGCTCCGGGAGATGCGCCCGGAGGCGAGCCGTGCGGAGGCGGCGCGGATTTCGTCCAGTCGCGCCAGATTCTCCGGCGCCGAGAGCGTCACCACCACGAAGGGGTTCCCCAGGGTGGTGGGGCCCAGCGTGTCCACCACGAGGCGGTCCGACGCCTCCGCCACGACGGTGAAGTAGCGCAGGATCTCGTCCCAGCGGGCCAGTTGCCCGTCGGCACCCATGGGGAAGCCGAAATACGCCTCGGGCGTGGGGGCGGGGGTCTGTC
>WGEM01000447.1 GCA_015492755.1 Gemmatimonadota bacterium
CTCCCGGGTCAGGCTTCCGGCCACCTGGGCGGTGAAGGTATAGCGGCCCCGGAAGAGGACGCGCGCGTCGGCGGCCGCCACCCGGTTGAAGGCGCCGCTCCCATCGGCCATGGTGCGGTCGGCGTAGAGGATTCCCACGGTGGAGCCGCTGCCCACGTCCCGGCGGGCCCGCAGGAGGTTGAAGACCGCGTTCCCCGACCCTCCGCCCAGCGACCGGGGGCTCTCATCCACCGCGCCGATGTAACCCACGTTGAAGGAGCCCACCTTGCCGGTGAGCTTGGTGCCCAGGATGGGATCCACGATGCGCCGGGTGTAGACGAGCCGGGTGGGGGTGGAGAAGATCTCGGCGCCCTCCAGGAAGAAGGCCCGCTTCTCCGGGAAGAAGAGGGCGAACCGCTCGTTGACGGTGATCCGGTTGACGTCGGCCTCCACCTGGGAGAAATCGGGGTTGTAGGTGGCGTCCAGGACCAGGTTGCGGGTGACGCCCACGCGGCCGTCCAGGCCGAACTCCCCCCGGGGGTCTCCCTGAACGAAGGCGCCGTCCTCCACCGACCCGTTCCGGGTGGCGGTGGCCACCGGCGTCCACTCCACCAGGCGCCGGGGCCGCAGCTCCCGCAGCCCCACCAGTCGGCCGCTCTGCGCCAGGGTGCTGGAGACGTCCCGGGTGAGGGGCGCCCATGACTGCTTGAAGCCCTTCCGTTTCACCTCCCGGGCCACCTGGAGCCCCCAGCTCTGCACCGGAACCTCCCGGAAGCGCAGCGAGACGTAGGGGATGCGTACCTCCGCCGTCCATCCGTCGTCGGTGACCTGCCCGTCGGACTGCCAGATGAAGTCGGGGTTGAAGTCGATGGAGACGCCGGCCCCGCCCCCGCCGCGGCCGAAGCGCCGCAGGCCCTCGATCCACAGCCCGTCCGTCTGGAGCCCCAGCGGGTTCACATAGAACACGTAGGCCTGCCGCTGGTCGTCGAAGGTGTCCAGCATGATCCGGACCCAGTCGTCCCCGAAGACCACCCGGTCCCGCTCCCCCAGCCGGGCCAGGATCCCCGAGGGATCGGAGTCGAAGGCGCGGATCCCGAAGTAGATGGCCTCGCCGGTGTAGAAGACCCGCACCTCGGTGGGCTCGGTGGCGTCGATCCCCTCGATGGGCTCGTACTGGGTGAAGTCGCTCAGTACGGCCGCGTCCGCCCACACGGGCTCGTCCAGGCGTCCGTCCACGTCCACGTCGGCCCCGTCGATGCGGGGCGCCCGCACCTCCAGCGCCCCGCCGCGTCCGCTGAACCTGAGCGTATCCGGCGCGTTCGGCGGGACCGGCGCCGCCGCGAGGAGAGCAAGAACGAGTGGGATCATCAGGCACCTGAGGGTTGGCGCCTCCCCGGCCGCGGGGGTGGGCGCTTCCCTTCCACGACACCGGCGGGCGGCGCTCTGCTGAGGGGTGGCCGGAGGGAATCGGCCGGCCTAGTGTGTCCTCCCGGGAGTTCGCCGCCCGTACCCGCCACGCTCATCCACGGCCGGAACCCGGCGCCGGAGCGCACCGGGCGGTGCGCCCCCTCCACGGCCAAATGGGAGCCCGGATGTCCTGGACACGCGAGACGATGACCCCGACAGGCCGGACAGCCTTCCGGGCGCGCCGGACCGATTCAGGTGCGCCGGGGGCGATCACCCGGGAGGCCCGGAGGGTACCCCCAGGACGCCGGCGCCTCCTGGCGCTCTCCCTCCTGGTGGCGGGGTGCGGGCCCCGGGCCGACGCGCCCGACCCGGAGGCCGCCGCGCTCCGGGACACCACCGAGGCGGCGATCCGCACCATGGCCGGGGAGTCGGGGGCCGACGTGGCCGTCTACTACCGGGCGCTCACCCCGGGCGGGGACTCCATCCTCCTGAACCCCGATCTCCGGATGCACGCCGCCAGCACCATGAAGGTGCCCGTGATGATGCGGCTCTACCTGGACCACCAGGCGGGGATCCGGTCGCTGGACGGGACCCTTCCGGTGCGACGCACCTTCACCTCCATCGTGGAC
>WGEM01000448.1 GCA_015492755.1 Gemmatimonadota bacterium
GCCCTCGCCGCCGTGGCGTCCAGGAGGAGCGCCGCCCCCCGGCGCGTCATCAGCGCGCCGAGATCCACAGGCGAACCCACCGCCGCCACGTCGCGCACCGCGCCGTCGGCCAGGGGGTCGATGCCCAGCACCCTCAGCGGCACACCCGGGAACAGCTCCGACTCCACCAGCCCCTCCACCACCGGCGCCGCCTCCACGCCCGTCTCCACCCGCAGCACCCGCACCACCGTGTCGGGAATCCCGCCGGGACCCGCCACGATCTGGTGCGTGCTCCGGCCCGCCACCGTCTCGGTGGAGAGCTGGAAGGCGCGGCGGGCCGAGCCCACCGCCAGGTCGATGGAGACCACCACCGCCACCCCCAGCGCCACACCCAGCACCAGGAGCGTGAGCTGGAGGGGATGGCGGAGGAGGTGGCGCCAGCCCGCCCGGTAGCGGAGCGCCCTCACGCCGGCTCCAGGCGGCCGTGGGTGAGGCGGAGCGCCCGGTCCATCCCGGCGGCCAGCGCGCGGCTGTGCGTCACCACCAGGAGCGCCGCCCCGGCGTCCCGCGTCATGGCCTCCAGGAGGTGGATCACCTCCTCCGCGCGGTCCTCGTCCAGGTTGCCGGTGGGTTCGTCCGCCAGGATGAGCGCGGGCTCGTGCACCAGCGCCCGGGCCACCGCGACGCGCTGCTGCTCGCCTCCGGAGAGGCGGTCGGGGAAGCCCGCCCCCCGGTCCTCCAGGCCCACGGAGCGCAGGAGTGAGCGGGCGCGCTCCCGCGCTTCGGCGCCACTGCGGCCCACCAGCTCCAGCGGGAGGAGGAGGTTTTCCAGCACCGTGAGTGTCGGGATGAGGTTGAACGCCTGGAAGACGAACCCCACCCGGTGGCGGCGCAGGAGGGTACGCTGCGTCTCGTCGGCCTCGCCCAGATCGACGCCGTCGAGCACCACGGTGCCTTCGTCGGCCTCGTCGAGGCCCGCCACCAGGTTGAGGAGCGTGGTCTTTCCCGAGCCCGACGGCCCCAGGACCGCCACCCGCTCGCCCCGTGCCAGTGTGAGATCCAGCCCCGAGAGGACCGTGTGGCGCCGGCCGCCCTCCTGGTAGGACTTGCCGAGCCCCGAAACGCGGAGCGCGACGCCGGCGTACTCAGTCATGGACCGGATGTCTCACGGAAGGAAGGGTCATGATCAGGACAGCGAAGCACGCCCTCATCGCGCTGGCGGGCGTCCTCGCCGCGGCGGCGTGCAGCACCGACATCACCGATGCCAGCCCGCAGACCACCGCCGTCGGCGAATTCACCGCCGACGGCATGCGCTTCACCGCCAGCGCGTCGGTGAGTGGCTCGCGGACGCTGGCGCTGAGGGTCCTCGTGGAGAACATCTCCGAGACGGCCCGCCAGACCACCATCCTGGGTGGAAACTGCATGATCATGGCCCGCCTCTACCACGCCTCCAACGGCACCACGGCGTGGAGCCAGTACGACCGCACCCCAGCGTGCCAGGAGCCGGCGCTCCAGATCTCGCTGGAGCCCGGCGAGACGGAGACGCTGGAGGCCTCCACCCCCGTGGAGGTGGGACGCGGCACGTACTTCACCACCGCCACCATCCAGTACCTCGGGGGCTTCCCCACGCCCTACGTGGAACTCATCGCCGGGAACGTGACGTTCGACTGACCCGCACTCAGCCTCCTCCCTGCGACCCGGCGGCCTTCCGGTCGGCGTCTTCCAGGCTCTTCAGCACCATGTCCCAGGTGAAGCCCTCACCCATGCCCCGCACCCAGTAGTCCATCCACGCCATCTCGGAGACCGCCTTCACGTAGCGGTTTCTGGGGTCGGGGATGCCGTGACTCCTGCCGGGGTACATGAAGAACTCGGTGGGCACGCCCAGCTTCTTCAGCGCCATGTGGAGCTCCCGGGACTGGGCGCTGGGCACGCGGGGATCGCCCTCCACCACGTGGATCATGGTGGGAGTCTTGGCGTTCTTGATGTACTTCAGCGGTGACTGATTCCAGTACGTCTCGAAGTTGTCGTAGAGGAAGTCGTCGCCGATGTAGAACTGGCGATTACGCTGCACGTCGCTCTGGGCATACATGCTGATCCAGTTCATGGTCCCGGCGCCGGAGCTGATGGCCTTGAAGCGGTCGGTGTGGGTGAGGATCCAGTTGGACCAGTGGCCTCCGGCGCTCCAGCCCAGCACGCCCATGCGGTCGGGGTCCACGATCCCCTCGGCGATGAGGTGATCCACGCCGGTCATGATGTCTTCGTAGCCCAGCGTGAAGTAGTCACCCACGATGGCGGTGCGGTGAGCGTTCCCGTAGTTCCGCGAGCCGCGGTAGTTGGGACGGAGCACCGCGTATCCGGCCCCGGCGTAGACCTGCGAGGAGTACCCGCCGTTGAACCGGAGCAGGTCGGCGGATGCCGGCCCTCCGTGGATGGCCACGATGAGGGGGTACCGCGTGCCCTCCTCGTAGCCCACCGGATACACCAGGACGCCGCTCACCCGCGCGCCGTCGCTGGAAGTCCACCAGACTTCCTCCTCGCGGCCCAGCGCCACGTCGCGCAGCTGCGGATTGGCGTCCACGAGCTGCAGCCAGGCGCCGCGGTCGGTGACCCCCTCCAGCGAAGGCACCGTGAACACGGTGGGCGGCGTGCGGGGGTCGGAGTAGTCGATGAGGATCACGCCGCTGTCGTCGTCCCGTCTCACGGAGAGGGCGGCGCGTTCGTCGGTGATGCGCCGAACCGCGCCGGTGGCCACCTCCACGGCGTGGAGCTGGTTGGTCACCGTGACGCCGGCGTTGAAGTAGATGGTGTCCGCGTCCTCGGACCAGAACCCCACGTTCAGGCTCTGGTCGAAGTCGGTGCCCAGCTTCCGGAAGGCGCCGCCGTGGTCGTCCACGCGCCGTACGTAGAGGCGGTTCTCCGTCATGGAGTACCGCTCCATGTTGTCGGGGGCCGAGAAGGCGATGAGGCGGCCGTCGGGGGAGAAGCTGATGTCGCTCTCGGGCACCTCGAAGTTCTCGGTGAGGCGCTCCACCTCGCCGGAGGTGAGGTCCAGCAGATATTTGTCGGCGTAGAGGCGCCACCCGGTGATGTTGCGCTCGTAGCGCTTCGTGGAGCCGCCGGTGATGCCGATCCAGCGTCCGTCGGGGGAGACGGTGAACGACTCGACGCTGTAGGTGGTGTCGTCCTCCAGCGCCCGCTCCGTGCCGGTGGCCACCTCCACCTGCCAGAGGCTGGAGATGGGCGTCACCGGATTCAGGATCTGCACCGTGAAGCCCTTCTCCCGCCGCTTCTTCTCCAGTTCGTCGAAGGCGTCGGGCCGGTTGAAGTAGATGAGGGCGCCGTCCGGCGAGAACGCCCACCGCCGCACACCCGCTTCACCGGAGGTGAGCGTCACCGGTTCCGCCTCCGTTTCCAGAGCCGCCACCTCCAACCGGTGAAGCTGCTCCTGGCCCTCCGGGCCCGCCCGGTACACCAGCCAACGCCCGTCAGGGCTGAAGCGGAAGTCCCGCACGCCGTCCCTGGCGTCGGTGACCTTCCGTGCCTCGCCTCCGGTATGGCGCATGACGTAGACCTGGTCCCTGTCCCCTTCGCGGTCGGAGAGGAAGGCGAAGAAGGACCCGTCGGGCGCCCACGCCGGATCCGTCTCGTCGGCGTCCTCGGTGAAGGTGAGCCGGCGGTCCGACGCCGCACCCTCGGTGAGCGAGACCAGGTGGATATCGGTCTGCGACTCCGCCTTCGCCCAGTCCGGCACCCTGAGCGTGTACAGCATGAGTGCGCCGTCGGGGCTGGGCGTCCAGGATCCGGCGCGCCGCATCTCCTGCACGTCCAGGAAGGTGAGGGGACGCTGCTGGGCAGAGAGCGGGGCAGACCAGGAGAAGACGAGGACCACCATCAGATCGGTCATCATCAGAGCGGCCGTGCGGCGAGGTGCGGGGACGCGGAACGACATGGGGTTCCCTCCTGCGTGCGTCTCAATGCGGGCATTTCCCGGGACACACCGGTCTCCGGGGAGGGCCAAGATGCGCCGCCACCCCCCTCCGGGAAAGCCCGGGAGGCCATAAATTCCTTTGCCATCCGGGGGATTCGCGTTGTACGTTCGCGGTGATCCTCCACACATGTTTCCGATCACCAAGGAGTGAGGCGGATGATGCGTCTTCGCGTGAAGAGATGTTCGGGGCTGCTCCTCGCCGCGGTCCTGGCCCTTGCCGCCCCGGCAGCTGGCCAGCAGGGCACCATCACGGGCCGGGTGGTGGACGCCGCCACCGGACAGCCGCTCTCGTCCGCGCAGGTGCAGGTGGTGGGCCGCGGCGAGAGCACCGGAACGCTCACCGATGCCCAGGGGAGCTTCACACTGCGTCTGGCGCCGGGCTCGTACTCCCTCGTCGTCGTGAACCTGGGGTACCAGACGGAGCGCATCGACGGCGTCGAGGTGCGCCCGGGTGAGACCCAGCGACTGAACATCGAGATGCAGTCCACCGCACTCGCCCTCAACCCCCTGAGCGTGACGGTGAGCCGCGGGCGCGAGGAGCGCACGCTGGCGGCGCCCGCACAGGTGAACGTGGTGGAAGCGGAAGCCATCGAGGCCATCGCCGCCACCACGCCGGTGGATTACGTGAAGGGGATGCCCGGCGTGGACGTGGTGCAGACGGGGCTCTCCCAGAGCAACACCGTGACGCGGGGTTTCAACAACGTCTTCTCCGGCGCGCTCCTGGTGCTCACCGACAACCGCTATGCGCGCGTGCCCTCGCTCCGCTTCAACGCGTACAACATGATTCCCACCACGCCGCTGGACGTGGAGCGGGTGGAGGTGGTGCTGGGCCCGGCGGCGGCGCTGTACGGCCCCAACTCCGCCAACGGCGTGATGCACATCATCACCTCGTCACCCATCGACGATCCGGGCACGAAGGTCAGCATCGCCGGCGGGAGCCGCGACATCTTCCAGGGTGCCTTCCGGCAGGCGTGGCGGATGAACGACGGCAAGAACGGCCTCAAGATCTCGGGGCAATACTTCCGGGGCCTCGATTTCGAGTACTTCGATCCCGTCGAGGGCGTGGCGCGGGCGCAGGCGCTCGCGAGTGACCCCAACACGCTCATCGGGAAGCGCGACTTCAACCAGGAGCGCTTCAGTGGCGAGATCCGTTACGACTACCGGCCGTGGGGTGACGACGACGGACTCACCCTCACCTACGGCCTGAACCAGCTCGTCAGCTCCATCGAGCTCACCGGGATCGGCGCGGGGCAGGCCAAGGACTGGAAGTATCAGTTCTTCCAGGGCCAGTTCCGCAAGGGCGGCTTCTTCACGCAGGCCTTCTACAACAAGTCGTCGGCGGGTGACACGTACCTGCTTCGCACCGGCCAGCCCATCGTGGACAAGTCGTCGGTCTTCGCGGCCCAGGCGCAGTACACCATGGGACTGGGTGAGCGCCTCGAACTCATCGCCGGCCTGGACTACTCCTTCACCAACCCGGACACCGACGGGACCATCACCGGCTCCAACGAGGACAGTGACCAGACCACCGAGATCGGCGGATATCTCCACTCGTCGCTGCAGCTCACCGACCAGGTGAAGCTGGTGAGCGCGCTGCGTGTGGACCGTCACGAGCACCTGGAGGATCCGGTCTTCTCGCCGCGGGCGGCGCTGGTGGTGGAGCCGGCCTCGGGCCAGACCTTCCGCGCCACATACAACCGGGCCTTCAGCACGCCCACCACCAACAACCTCTTCCTGGACATCGTGGCGGGGAACATTCCCATCATTCCCGGCATCTCGTACAACGTGCGGACGCTGGGCGTGCCCAAGACCGGTTTCACCTTCAACAACACCTGCCAGGGCGGCGTCCAGAACCTCTGCATGTACTCGCCCTTCGCGCCGGGCCAGCAGCTCCCGGCCTCGGGTGCGGCGCTCTGGGACAACGTGGTGGTGCCACTGGCGCTCCAGGACCCGACGCTGCAGGCCACGCTCCCCCTCCTGGGGCTCACCGCCGAGCAGTTCGCAGCCATCATCGGCAGCCCGCAGCCGGGTGAACTGAACTCCGTGCTCCTGCGCTTCAACTCCGAGGATCCCAGCGTCCCGTTCATCCCCGATCCGGGGATTACGCCGGTGGAGCGCATCAAGCCCACCATCACCACGACGTACGAGCTGGGCTACAACGGCCTCATCGGCGAGCGCCTCCGCCTGGCGGTGGCGGGATACCGGAGCGAGGTGAAGGACTTCGTGGGTCCGCTCCGCGTGGAAACGCCCAGTGTCTTCCTGGACGGCAATTCCGTGGCGCAGTATCTGGTGAGCCGCCTCACCGCCGCAGGCATCCCGGCATCGGTGGCGTCGCAGATCGCCTCGGGGATCGCACCCACGGCCGCACGGGTGCCGCTGGGCACGGTGGCGCCCGATCAGCGCTCCGATTCGGATCTGGTGCTCACCTACCGGAACTTCGGAGACGTGAAGTTCTACGGGCTCGACCTGGGCTTCGAGCTCTTCGCCACCGATGACATCTCCATCAGCGGGTCGTATTCGTGGGTGAGCGACGACTGCCACGACTTCAACAACGACGGTGAATGCTTCAGCTCCGCCGACGTGGCGCTCAACGCCCCGAAGAACAAGGGTTCCATCGGTATCAACTACGACAACAAGCGGGTGGGGACGTTCCTCTCTGCCCGGGTGCGTTACAGCGACTCCTTCCCCATGAACTCGGGTGTCTTCGTGGGCCAGGTGGACAGCTACACCGTGCTGGACCTGAACCTGGGTTACCGGGTGCCGGGCTTCTCGGGCTTCATCGTCTCGGTGACGCTCAACAACGCCTTCAACAACCTGCACCGGGAGTTCGTGGGGGCGCCGGAGATGGGCCGCATCGGCCTGCTGAAGGTGCAGTACGAGTTCTAGGAGCCGGTCGTCCGGGCTGGAGGTCGGGCCCGGCGGCGGAAAGGCGCGGCCCCGGCGGAGCATTCCGCCGGGGCCGCGGTGCGTGTGGGGTACTTGCGCCTCCCGCTTCCGCGCCAGAACGTGCCCGCCGGAGCGCCGCGCGCGTGTCGGCGCCGGCGTGTCCGCCGACTGCCCACCCATCGTACAGGGGAAGCGTCCATGCGCATCCAGTCCACAGCCTTCGTCCTTCTGGCCGCCGGCGTGCTGGCCGCCGCCGGAGGCACCCGGCCGCAGACCGCACCCCAGGTGAGCTTCAAGGACGACATCGCGCCCATCCTCCAGAAGCGTTGCGTCCAGTGCCACGGCGGCACCGACGAGAACGGCGAGACCCGGGTGGAGGCGCTCCTGGATCTCACCACGTACGAGGGGCTCATGGCGGGCTCGGAGTACGGCACGGTGGTGGAGCCGGGGGATCCGGACGAGAGCCTGCTGGTGGTGATGATCGAGGAGGGAGACATGCCCGAGGAGGGGGAGGCGGTCCCAGCGGAGGAGATCGCCAGGATCCGCGCCTGGATCGCCGAGGGGGCGAAGAACAACTGAGCCAGGACGTCGTCGTCGTCGGCTGCGGCATCGTCGGCGCCTCGGTGGCCTGGCACCTGGCGGAACGCGGCGCCTCGGTGACGGTGCTGGAGCGGGAGGCGGCGCCCGCCATGGGCTCCACGGGGCGCAGCGCGGCAGGCGTGCGTGTGCAGTTCACCATCGAGGCCAACGTGCGCCTCTCGCTGTACTCCCTCCCGGTCTACCGGGAGTTCCGCGAGCGCTACGGGCACGACGTGGGCTACCGACCCATCGGGTACCTCCTCCTGGTGCCGCCGGAGCGCTGGGCGTCGCACCTGGATGCGGTACGGATCCAACACCGCTTGGGTGCGCCGGTGGAGGTCCTGACGCCCCGTGAGGCGGTGGCGTACGTACCCTTCCGGACGGAAGGGCTGGCAGGCGCCACCTACGGGCCGTGGGACGGCGTCATCGACCCCCACCTGGCCACGCACGCGTGGGTCACCATGGCCCGGGAACGGGGCGTCCGCTTCCGCTTCGACGCGCCGGTGCGCCGCGTGCGGCGCTCGGGTTCAGGATGGCGCGTGGAGACCCCCACGGGTGCCGTGGCGTGCGGCTGGATGGTGAACGCCGCCGGTGCGTGGTCGGCTGAGGTGGCGGCGCTGGCGGGGCTGGAACTCCCTGTGGTTCCGAAGCGGGTACAGATCTTCCTCAGCGAGGCAGTGGACGACCCCCGCACCTACCCCCTCACCATCGACGTGGGGAGCGGGGTGTACCTGCGGAGTGAGGGCGAACGGATCCTCTTCGGGCTGGACGACCCGGCGCAGGAGCCCGGATTCGCGGAGGGCCTGGAGCCGGCGTGGCTGGAGCACGTCCTGCGCACGGCGGTACGCCGTTTCCCCTGGTTCGCCGATCTCGGCATCGACGTGCGCGGAAGCTGGTGGGGCTACTACGCCGTGACGCCGGACCACAGTCCCGTCATCGGGCCCCACCCCGACGCCGAAGGCTGGATCGATGCGTGCGGCTTCTCCGGACACGGGATCATGCACGCCCCCGCCACCGGACGCGCGGTGGCAGAGCTCATCTGCGGCGATGCCCCGGGCGAGGTGGACGTCTCCGCCTTCGGCCACGACCGCTTCACCCGGGATCACCCGGTGGAGGCCCACGTGTTCTGAGCTCGGCACCCGCGGGTGTCGGACCCGGGCGCGAGACGCTCCGGGTTGTGAGTTCCCGCGCCCGGCCCGAGCTTCAAACGACACGCGGTGACGCTGAAAACGGAGACGACGCAATGGTGACGGTGACGCTCACGGTGAACGGTGAGACGCGCACGGTGGAGGCCGCCGAGGACTCGCCACTCCTCTGGGTCATCCGCGACAAGCTCCACCTCACCGGCACGAAGTTCGGATGCGGCATCGGGCAGTGCGGCGCGTGCACCGTGCACCTCAACGGCACGCCGGTGCGCTCGTGCCAGCTTCCTGTGACCGCCGCCGCCGGCGCCGAGATCCTCACCATCGAAGGGCTCTCCCCCGACGGGTCGCACCCGGTGCAGCGGGCGTGGGTGGAGGAGCAGGTTCCCCAGTGCGGCTACTGCCAGTCGGGACAGATCATGTCCGCCGTCGCCCTCCTGGCCCGCGATCCCCGACCCGACGACGACGCCATCGACGCCGCCATGAGCGGGAACGTCTGCCGGTGCGGTACCTACGGCGCCATCCGGCGGGCCATCCGGCGGGCGGCGGAGCTGAGGGCCGCCACGGCGGAAACCGACGGAGCCGGCGCGGGGCCGCAGGGAGGTGCCCGATGAGCCCCAACGTGAACCGCCGGACCTTCATCAAGGTGGTGGGTGTCGCCGGTGCCGGCCTCACCCTGGGCATCTCCTACCGTGCGCTGAAGGGACCGCCGCCGCTTGAGGTGGACGCCGATTTCGCCCCCAACGCCTTCCTGCGTATCGACGCCGACGAGACCATCACCGTGGTGGTCCCCCGTTCCGAGATGGGCCAGGGCGTCTCCACGTCGCTGCCGCAGCTCCTGGCGGAGGAACTGGACGTGGCGCTGGAGCAGGTCTCCTTCGTCTTCGCGCCGGCCCACGAGGTCTACCGGGTCTCGGGGATGGGGATGCAGGTCACCGGAGGGAGCACCAGCGTGCTGGAGTCCTTCGAGCCCTTCCGGCGCGCCGGAGCCACCGCCCGTTGGATGCTCCGCGAGGCGGCGGCGCGGCGGTGGGGCGTGGACGCCGACGCCCTCCGCACCGAGCGGGGCCGGGTCCTCCATCCGGACGGGACCACCGCGCTCAGCTACGGCGCACTGGCGGCGGAGGCCGCCGCACTGGAGGTCCCCGAGGACGTCCCGCTGAAGGATCCGTCGGAGTTCACGCTCATCGGCACCTCGCAGGCCCGCCTGGACGTGCCCGCCAAGACCACCGGCGAAGCGGTCTTCGGCATCGACGCCGGCCCCCCCGACGCGGCGGTGGCGGTGGTGGCGCGCTGCCCGGTCTTCGGAGGGCGGGTACGCTCCTTCGATCCCGCTCCGGCGCTGGCGGTGCCGGGGGTGCGGGAGGTGGTGGAGCTGGAGCGCGGCATCGCCGTGGTGGCCGACGGCTACTGGGAGGCGAAAAAAGGTCGCGACGCGCTGGTGGTGGCGTGGGACGAAGGGCCCGGAGCGTCGCTGGACGACGCCGAGATCCGGCGTCGCATGGAGGCGGCGCTGGAGACGGAAGGAGGCGTCGTGCGCGACGAGGGCGACGTGGACGCGGCGCTGGCCGGCGCCGAGCGGGTGCTGCGGGCCACCTACGCGCTCCCGTACCTGGCGCATGCCACCATGGAGCCCATGAACTGCACCGCGGCGGTGGAGGACGGTCGCTGCACCGTGTGGGCGCCCACCCAGTTCCAGGACGGCCCCGCCTTCGCCGGCGGGGGCGCCCGCCAGGCGGCGGCGCGCATGGCCGGCGTGGACGCCCACCGCACCACCGTCTACACCACCTTCCTGGGCGGCGGCTTCGGGCGTCGCGCCGAGGTGGACTTCGTGGAGGAGGCGGCGGAGCTGGCGGCGAAGGTGGGCGGCGCGGTGAAGGTGGTGTGGTCCCGCGAGGACGACATGCGCCACGACTTCTACCGCCCCGCCTCCCTCCACCGTCTGGAGGCGGCGCTGGACCCCGACGGCCGTCCCGCGGCGTGGAAGCACGAGATCGCCAGCCAGTCCATCCTCGACGGAAAGATCCCGGGCTGGATCCCCCGCTTCGCGTTGCGCTGGGCGGGCGTCATGCCCGAGGGGGTGGATCCCACCACGGTGGAGGGTGCGGCGGATCAGCCCTACCGGGCGCCCCACGTCCGGGTGCGCGGCGCCAGGGTGGAGCTTCCCATTCCCGTGGGGTTCTGGCGGTCGGTGGGCCACTCCCACAACGCCTTCGTGGTGGAGTCGTTCATCGACGAGCTGGCCCACGCCGCAGGCGCCGACCCGCTGGACTACCGACTGGAGCTCCTGGAGGGACACCCGCGCCACCAGGGCGTGCTGCGCGCCGTGGCGGAGGCGGCGGACTGGGGCGGGCCCGTACCCGAGGGGAGGGCCAGGGGCCTCGCGGTTGCGGAGTCCTTCGGGTCATTCGTGGCCCCTGTCTCTTATACACATCTGACGC
>WGEM01000449.1 GCA_015492755.1 Gemmatimonadota bacterium
GCTGGCGGAGGGCGGAGCCGTCTACTCGGGGTGCAACGTGGAGAACGGCTCCTACGGGCTGACCATCTGCGCCGAGCGGGCGGCGGTGGCGGCGGCGGTG
The DNA here is from genome assembly GCA_015492755.1 of Gemmatimonadota bacterium. GTDB lineage: Bacteria > Gemmatimonadota > Gemmatimonadetes > Longimicrobiales > Gaopeijiaceae > S146-37. The sequence continues at coordinate 101 of WGEM01000449.1, forward strand.
TCGGCGGGAGCCCGTCGCATCGACGCTGTGGCGGTGGTGACCGACGCTGCGGAGCCCGTGGCGCCCTGCGGCGCGTGCCGGCAGGTGCTGCACGAATTCGGCCCCGGGATGCGGGTGCTGGCGGAGGGGAGCGGGGGCGCGCGAAGGGAGTGGACGCTGGATATGCTTCTGCCGGCGGCGTTTCACGCTCCGCCCGAGGGATCGGATTGACGTGGACCAGGTGACGACGGAGAGGGACGCGCACGTGCAGAACGTGGACGAGGGGCCGGGACGGCGGTGGCGGGTCTGGAACGCCCTGGTGGCGGGCATCGTGGCCGCATCGGCGTGTGGTGAAGAGCCGCCCACCGCGGTGGACGCTTCGGCGCTGCCCAGCCCGCCGGTGACGGTGGAGCTCAGGCTGCCGTGGTCGGAGTACGCCTCCAGCCTGGAGGTGTTCGGCGGCTACGGCGCGCCCGCCGAACTGGGGAGCGGCGTGGTGGCTCAGGACTTCGGCGGGACCCTGGATGCCCGGACGCTGGTGCGCTACGGCGGATATCCCGTGGCGGTTTCGGTCCGGGACACCACCGGTACGACGCGGCCCGACTCCTCCCTCACCTTCATCGGCGGGCGCCTGGTGGCCTTCCTCGACACCCTCGCCAGCCGGGCCGACGGACCCGTGACGCTGGCGCTGGGCGCGATCCAGCAGGAGTGGGACGTGCGCACGGTGAGCTGGACCGTCGCCGTGGACACCATCAACGACCGGCGTCTCTGGGCGGAGCCCGGAGCGGGCCCGGTGGTGCCGCTGGCCACTGCGGTGTGGGATCCCGCCGAGGGCGATTCCGTCTGGTTCGAGCTGGATTCCGCCATGGTGGCGGCGTGGGCCGATACCACCGACGCGTCGCGGGGCGCCCGCATCGACGCGCTCACGCCTGGCGTGAGGCTGCAGGTGAACGGAACGGTGCTGCGTCTCAATACCCGCCCCAGCCTCAATCCCGACTCCACCTTCTTCCTGGTGGCGAGCCAGCGCGAGATCACCTTCGTCTACGACCCCTTCCCGGAGCCGCCCCCCGACGGGATCCGGGTTGGCGGCGCTCCGGCGTGGCGCACCGTCTTCGACGTGACGGTGCCCCGCACGCTGAACGGGCCGGAGGAGCTGTGCGAGGCGGTGGGCTGCCCCCTGGAGCTGGACCCCAACGAGCTCAGCTTCGCAGGGTTGATCCTGTACAGTCGCCGTACGCCCGAGGCCTTCCAACCCACCGATACGGTGGGCGTGGACGTGCGGCCCGTCCTCCTGCGGGACGCGCTCCCGAAGGCACCGTTGGGCAACACCCTGGTGGGGGCCTTCGGGCGACGGATCGCGCCGGAGGCCTTCGGAGACGGGGAAGGGACGCAGGTGGAACTGCCCATCACCCCCTTCGCGAGGGATCTCCTGAGGGGCGAGACTCCCCAGGGGACGCCACCGCCCAGCACGTTGGCGCTCCTCTCGGTCTTCGAGCCCATCTCCATTTCCTTCGCTTCGTTCCACGGGCCCGGAAGCGCGTTCGAGCCGGTCCTCCGGCTGGTGGTGACGGTGGCGCGCCCGGTGGAGTTGCCATGATCACGCGTACGAGATCCCTGCTTGCGGCGGTCTGGGTCCTGGTGGGGCTGGCGACCGGTGGACCGGTCCGCGCGCAGTCGCTCTACAGCGCCGCCGGTCTCGGCCTTCCGGTGGAGGCGGCAGACGGACGCGCCAGGGCGCTGGGAAGCTTCGGAATCGGTCTCTGGGGGAGTTCGGTGAGCCCGGTGGATCCGGCTGCGGCGGGGATGAGCGGCATCCCCTCCGCCATCATGGTGGCTCAGCCCTCGTGGGTGGAGTACGAGCGCAGCGCTGAGGACCGGGGCGAGGTACGGGGAACGCGTTTCCCCTTCGTGGGGATCGGGTATCCGCTCCTTTCCGGCACCGCGTCCGTCATCTTCCGCTCGGTCTTCGATCAGCGCTTCGAGTCCGCCAGCAGCGCCACGCTGGAGCTCCCCGGCGGACCCCTGGAGGTGGAGGACCGCTTTCAGCAGGAGGGTGGCGTGTCCGCCATCACGGTGGGGTACGCGCGCCGGATCCGGCCCGGCCTCGCGGTGGGGCTCAATGTGGGCCGATACTCCGGGTCGCTGAGGCGGACGTTCACGCGCAGCTTCGGGGACGTCCGCGACCCCGCGGCGGTGCAGCCCTTCCAGACCGGCGGCTTCTGGTCGTATTCGGGGATGAACGTGACGGCGGGTGCCACGGCGGACGTGGGAAGCGTGTTGCGTGTGTCCGCCAGCGCCACCTGGTCGTCGGCGCTGCAGGCGAC
>WGEM01000450.1 GCA_015492755.1 Gemmatimonadota bacterium
CCTCGTCCACCTGTGCGTTGGAGAGGCGCAGCCGCGAGAGCACCTGGGCCGCCTCCCGCGGCTCCAGAGGCCGCAGGAGCGCCGCCAACCGCAAAAGCGGCCACCCCGTGGGCAGCGCATCCACGTGCGCAAGCGCCTCCTTCCAGGCATCCGGACGCCCGGTGCGGAGCGCCTCCAGCTCCGGGTAGAGCACGGCCAGCGCTCCGGATCGGGCATACAGATCCAGCGTCCTGGAGGGCGCGGAGTCCAGGTCCAGGGTCTTGAGGAGCTCGTCGCGGATCCGCTCGGCGGAGAGGCGAGGGAGCTGGTCCACCGCCTCACACACCGCGGACCAGGTCTCGGGCTCGATCTCCAGCCCCAGGAGACCGGCAAAGCGCAGCGCCCGCAGCACCCTCAGATAATCCTCCCGGAATCGGGCTCGGGGATCGCCCACCGCCCGGAGCACCCCGCGTTCCAGGTCCTCCTTCCCGCCGAAGGGGTCGTACCACTCCTCCCGCAGCGGGTGCCAGGCGACGGCATTGATGGTGAAGTCGCGGCGCGCCAGGTCTTCTTGCAGGGTGTCGGCGAACTCCACGACGGCGTGTCGCCCGTCGGTCTCCACGTCGCGGCGGAAGGTGGTCACCTCGTACATCGTCCCATCGCGGGCCAGCACGCCTACCGTGCCGTGCTCCACGCCGATGGGCACCGTCCTCCGGAAGATGCGGCGTACCTCACGGGGTCGGGCGTGGGTGGCCAGGTCCCAGTCGCCCGCGGGTCGGCCCGCCAGGACGTCCCGCACCGCGCCCCCCACCGCCCACGTCTCATGGCCCGCGTCCTCCAGGGTGCGCACGATCCACCGCACCGCCGGCGGTGCCTGGGGCTTGACCGCGGAGTTCACCCGACGAGTACCGCGCCGCCGTTGACGTTCATGATCTCTCCGGTGATGTGGCGGGCCAGCTCCGAGCAGAGGAAGACGATGGGGCCCGCCACGTCCTCCGGGCTCGCCACACGGCCCAACGGGATGGTGGCGGCGATTAGCTCCAGTCCTCCGTCGGCGTAGGCCGACGCCGACATCTCGGTGTCGATCCACCCCGGCGCCACGCAGTTGACGGTGATCCCCCGCGGGGCCAGCTCCACGCAGACCCCCTTCACGAAGGAGATCATGGCGCCCTTGGTGGCGGCGTAGTCGGCGTGAAACGCCTCGCCCCGCTGCCCCGCGGTGCTCCCCACCAGCACCACCCGGCCGTCGTCGCGCATCATCCGGGCCGCCTCCCTGCAGCAGTAGAAGACCGAGTGGAGGTTGGCGTCCATGGTGCGGTGCCAGCGCTCATCGCTCATCTCCGACACCGGGACGTCCTCCGGCGGCCAGATCCCGTGGTTGCCCACGAAGATGTCCAGCCCGCCCCACCGCTCCTCCACCGCGGCGAAGAAGCCCCGCACGGCGGCGGGATCCGCCAGGTCGCCTCCGTAGGTCCACGCCTCACCTCCCGCGGCGCGGATTTCCTCCGCCACGGCCTCGGCGTCCTCCGCCCGGCTCCGGTAGGCCACCACCACCGCCGCCCCCGCCTCCGCCAGCATCAACGCCGTGGCGCGCCCCACGCCGCGGGACGCGCCCGTCACCACCGCCTGCTTTCCACTGAGATCCATCAGCCTACTCATGCGTTCTCCTCCTCGCCCGGGGATGCGAAGATCCGGTCTGCCAGCTCGCACACCACGTGTCCGATGGCCAGGTGCAGCTCCTGCGCCCGCGCGGTGGAGTCGGTGGGCACCACGACGGCGAAATCCACCTCGTGGCGCAGTGCGCCGCCCCCCTTGGCCAGGAGCGCCACCGTTCGGACGCCCGCCGCCCGGGCGACCCGGGCGGCCTCCAGCAGATTGGGTGAGTTTCCGCTGGTGGAATGGAGCACCAGGAGGTCGCCCGGACGGCCCAGCGCCTCCACCTGACGGGCGAAGACCGTCTCAAATCCGTAGTCGTTGGCGCCGGCGGTGAGGAGCGACGTGTCGGTGGTGAGCGCCACCGCCGGGAGCGCCCGGCGTTCCCGGGCGAAGCGCACCACGTACTCCGTCGCCAGGTGCTGCGCGTCGGCGGCGGAGCCCCCGTTTCCGCAGAACATGACCTTCCCCCCCCCGGCGATGGCGGAGATGACGTACCCGGCCAGCGTGGCGACGGCCCCGGCGTGTGCGTCCGCCACCTCCTCCACCACGCGGTGCAGTTCGGAGAGGTGCTCCCGCACCGTGTCCGCGGCGGCGATGGGATCCATCCGCTCCTCCTGATTCATCGGTCCGTGGGCCACCCGGCGTCCTCCGGGTGCCGTCAGCGCAGTATCCCTTTCAGCTTCGCCAAAAGCCCCTTCTCCGCACGGAGGAGCGGCACGGGAAGCGGCGGTTCGTCCCTCAGGAGGCGGGAGGGGTTCGTCACGCAGAGGGCTCCCAGCGCCTCCGACGCACCCCCCTCCTCCAGGTGCGCGGCCAGCTCCTTGAAGTAGATCTTCATGGTGGGCTGGCCGTGGAAATCGCTGGCAAGATAGTCCGCCCACCCCCGCTCCAGCACGTGCTCCGCCACCTGCCGCGCCACGGCTCCGTAGCGTCCGAAGAGCGAGCCGTAGTTCACCTGGAGATGGGCCCCGGCCTCACGCCACTCCCGCAGGATCCCGGCGTGGCGCTCCACACCGATGTAGCGCTCGGGATGCGCGATGACGGGCCGGTATCCGTCCCGGACGATCCGCTCGATGACCTGCACGGTGCCCGGCGGGATCTGCAGACGGGGCCACTCCACCAGGACGAACGAAGTGCCCGCCATCCGCACACGGGGATCCGAGAAGTCCACATCGGGCACGTCCAGCATGATCTCGTGCCCCCGCTCGAAACGTACCTCGGGAAAGTGCTCCGCCACCGCCGCGCGCGCCTCCCGGAAGGCGGCGTCCACCTCCGAGAGGCGCGCGTCCAGCGCCTCGGGCTCCAGCGTCAGGCTACCGTCCAGGTGGGGCGTGGTGAGGATCTTGCGGATCCCCAGCCGGGTCATGCGCTCCACCGAGTCCAGGGTGTCGTCCAGCGTCCCGGCACCGTCGTCCACACCCGGCACCAGGTGGTTGTGGATGTCGCAGTACGCGCCGGGGTCCGGATCGGAGATCATGGCTCTCGGAAACCGCCCCCCGCCACGGCGTGGAGGATCTCATTCCAGAGCGGCACGGGATCCTCCGCTTCCAGAGCCGCTTCGCAGGCGTAGGTGATGAGCGCGTCGGCCGCCAGGAGGTGGAACGCGGCGTCTCGTTGACGCCCCGGAAGCGCCAGCGCTCGATCCAGCGCGGTGAGCCCCGCGTCGCGGAGCGCCCGCAACCGGTCCGTACCGCCCGCATCCCTCGGAAGCCAGGGGCCCAGGTCCATGGGCGGGGTGGGGCGCCGTCCCGCCAGCCACGCGTCGAGCCCGCTCATGCGCCTCCGTCCGCCAGGCGCGTGCGCACCGCCTCCGCCCCCACCTGGAGCGCTTCGTCCAGGCGGTCCGGGTCCGGCACCCCGGCCTGCGCCAGATGGGGGCGTCCGCCGCCGCGGCCACCCACCACGTCCGCCGCCTCCCGCACCAGCGCATCGGCGCGGAGGCCTCGACCGATGAGCGCGTCGGACACGAAGGCGAAAAGGGCGTGCTTGCCCCCGGGGAGCTCCGCCGCCGCCAACGCGGCCGCGCGGCCGTTGGAGGCCAGAAACCGATCGCCCCACGCCCGCGCCTCGTCGGCGTTGCGCACCTTGAGGCGCACGCCCAGGAAGAGGGCGGTGCCCTCTCCGTCGGCGATCTCTTCCCGCACCACCACCTCCTCACCGCCGCCGCCCCCGGCACGGAGCTCCTTCAGGAGCGATTCCAGCTCGTGAATCTCACCGGTGAGCGCCTCGATGCGCTGCAGCAGGTTCTCCGGCCGGGTCTTCAGCCTGGCCGCCGCCTCCTCCAGGAACGCCTCCCGCTCCCGCAGATACCGGTACGCGCCGGGTCCGGTGAGCGCCTCGATGCGCCGGACACCCGCCGCCACCCCCGACTCCGCCACGATGCGGAAGAGTCCGATCTCCCCGGTGTGGCGGGCGTGCGTGCCACCGCAGAGCTCGATGCTCACGCCGGGGATCTCCACCACCCGCACGACATCACCATACTTCTCACCGAAGAGCGCCATCGCACCCGCCGCCACCGCTTCGTCGTAGGGCCGGTGGTCGATCCTCACCGGGTGGTCGGCCCAGATGGCCTCGTTCACCCGTTCCTCCACCCTCCGGAGTTCCTCCTCCGTCAGCGGCTGCGGGTGGGCGAAATCGAAGCGGAGCCGGTCCGGCGCCACCAGGGAGCCCCGCTGCACCACATGGCTCCCCAGCACCGCCCGGAGCGCGGCGTGGAGAAGGTGCGTGGCGGTGTGGTTCCGAACCGTGTCGTGGCGTACCGCCTCGGGAACCTCGGCGCGCACCGTGAGCGGCGTGTCGGGCGGGGGTAGCTCGCCCTCGGGCCGCCCCACCACGGCCACCCGGTCGCCGACGCGTACCACGTCGTCCACCGCCAAGGACCAGCCGTCCCCGAAGACCATGCCGGTGTCCGAGACCTGTCCGCCGCTCTCCACGTAGAAGGGGTTCTCCTCCAGGATGAGGCCCACGGTGCCGTCGTCACCGTCCCTCCGCGCCAGGACGCGCGTCTCCACGCGGAGCCGGTCGTAGCCCACGAAGGTCTGCGGTGCATCCATCAGGGTGACCCAGCCCTCCTGAAGCGCGTCGTCCACCGTGAGTCCCGCGGCCGCACGGTCGGCGCGGGAGCGCCGACGCTGCTCCTCCAGCGCTTCCTCGAACCCCGCGACGTCCACGCGACGCCCGTGCTCCTCCGCCATGAGCTGCGTGAGATCCAGCGGAAAACCGAAGGTGTCGTAGAGCTTGAAGGCCTCCCTCCCGGGGATGGTGTCCGGGTGCTCCTGCAGCAGCTCCGCGAAGCGGGCGAGCCCGCCCTCGATGGTGGTGAGGAAGCGTTCTTCCTCGGCCCGCGTCGTGCGGAGGATGTGGTCCCGACGCTCCCGGAGTTCGGTGTAGGGCTCCGCCATCGTCTCCACCACCGCATCCACCACCTCCACCAGCGTGGGCTCACGCCGGCCCAGCAACCAGGCGTGGCGGACCGCCCGACGGAGGATCCGGCGGAGGACGTATCCCCGCCCTTCGTTGGACGGAAAAACACCGTCGGCCACCAGGAAGGCCACCGCCCGGGCGTGGTCCGCCAGGACCCTGAAGCTCACGCCTTCGGCGCTGTCGGCCTCGTAGGGGCGTCCCACCAGCTCCGCCACCCGGTCAAGGAGCGGCCGGAAGATGTCGATGTGAAAGTTGGAATCCACCCCCTGGAGCACCGAGGCGATGCGCTCCAGGCCGGCGCCGGTGTCCACCGATTTGGCCGGAAGCGGATTCAGCGTCCCGTCGGCGCTCCGGTCGAACTGCATGAACACCAGGTTCCAGAGCTCGATGATGGTTCCGGCGTCGTTGAGGCTCACGAACTCCTCGGTGGAACCCACGGGCTCCGGCCGGTCGCGGAGGTCGTAGTGCAGCTCCGAGCACGGTCCGCACGGTCCGGTGTCCGCCATCTGCCAGAAATTGTCCTTGTCACCCAGGCGGAAGACCCGCTCCGGCGGCAGCCCCACCTCGTGCACCCAGAGGTCCGCCGCCTCGTCGTCGGTGTGGTGGACCGTGGCGTAGAAGCGCTCGGGCTCCAGCCCGTACACCTCCGTCATGAGTTCCCAGGCGTAGCGGATGGCGTCCCTCTTGAAGTAGTCGCCGAAGGAGAAGTTGCCCAGCATCTCGAAGAAGGTGTGGTGCCGGGTGGTGCGACCCACCTCCTCCAGGTCGTTGTGCTTGCCCCCGGCGCGCACACACTTCTGCGCGGTCACCGCGCGCCTGTACGGTCGCTCCTCCTGTCCCAGGAACACGCGCTTGAACTGGACCATCCCCGCGTTGGTGAAGAGCAGGGTGGGATCGTCTTCCGGCACCAGCGAGGAGCTGGGCACCACCTGGTGCCCACGCTGGGCGAAATAGTCGAGGAATCTCTGTCGGATTTCGGCCGTCGTCATGGCATCGAGAGCGCAGGATTGCCGCTGCCGGAACGGGAGAAACGTAACAGGTCCCGCGCGAAAATCAGCGGATCAGCCGGCGGACCGCCCGGCGGGTCGCCACCTTCCGACGCCGGCCGCCGCCGGATCCGCGGCGCGCCCGCCCACCCGGCTCCGGCGCCGCGCCGTCAGGCCTCGCCGCCGGCCTCCACCTCGGGGGCTTCCGCCTCCGCCGCCGGCGCGGGAAGCCCCAGGGCCTCACGCAGGCGGGTCTCGATCTCGACGGCGATGTCGGGGTTCTCGGCGAGGAACTGCTTCGAATTCTCCTTCCCCTGCCCCAGGCGCAGGTCGCCGTAGGAGAACCACGAACCCGATTTGTCCACGATGTTGTGCTCCACACCCAGGTCGATGAGCAGCCCCGTGTGGCTGATCCCCTCGTTGTACTGGATGTCGAACTCGGCCTGCCGGAAGGGTGGCGCGCACTTGTTCTTCACCACCTTCACCCGGGTGCGGTTCCCCACCACGTCCTGGCCGTCCTTGATGGCTCCGATCCGCCGGATGTCCAGGCGCACCGACGCGTAGAACTTGAGCGCTCGGCCGCCGGAGGTGGTCTCGGGACTCCCGAACATCACGCCCACCTTCTCGCGGATCTGATTGGTGAAGATCACGGCGGTGTTGGAGCGGTTCACCGCTCCGGTGAGCTTGCGCAGCGCCTGGCTCATGAGGCGCGCCTGAAGCCCCACGTGGGAGTCGCCCATCTCGCCCTCGATCTCCGCCCGGGGGACCAGGGCGGCCACCGAGTCGATGACCACCACGTCCACGGCGTTGCTGCGGATGAGTACCTCGGCGATTTCCAGCGCCTGTTCGCCGGTGTCGGGCTGCGAGACCAGGAGGTTGTCCACGTCCACACCCAGCTTCCTGGCGTAGGTCACGTCCAGCGCGTGCTCGGCGTCGATGAACGCGGCGATCCCGCCCTGGCGCTGCGCGTTGGCGATGACGTGGAGGCAGATGGTGGTCTTACCGGACGATTCGGGGCCGTAGATCTCGCTGATCCGCCCCCGGGGAATCCCGCCAATGCCGATGGCGGCGTCCAGGTTCAGCGCACCGGTGGGGATGGCCTCGATGCGCATGGAGAGCTGGTCCGCCCCCATGCGCATGATGGCGCCCTTCCCGTAGGAGCGCTCGATCTGGGTGAGGGCGGTGTCCAGCGCCTTGCGCTTCTGCTCGTTCATCTTGTCGGTCTGGTCGCTCATCTGGGCCGTCGCCATCGATCCTCCGTCCGGTGAGCCCCGAATCTCGGGGGTTGATGCCTCAAAGTACAGAACCCGAAGAGAATGCGAAAGTCCCCGCGACGGGTCCGCCGCCGTGGTCCGGGATCCTGTCCCCGCACGATGCGCCCCGTGGCCGGGCGGCGCCATGGCGCAGACGGACGCCGCGCCGCCTCCTCCGGGCCGCCACGCTTGCGCAGCCCCCGCTCCGGGCAAGAG